>NZ_JAQISY010000080.1:0-2743 GCF_028618465.1 Bartonella sp. MM73XJBT
TTAACACAGTTAAAGAGGATGGTACAGCGAGTGAAGAAAGCTATAATACTGTAGAGAAAGCATTTTCTGCTGTTGGTACATCTTTCACGAATATTCAGAATAAAATCACCGATGAGATTACCAAGGAGATTAATAAAACAAAAGGTGATGCTTTATTGTGGAACAATGAGAAAGAAGCATTTGTAGCCCAGCATGGTGAAGGTGAAACAAAGACGAATAGTAAGATCAGCTTTCTTGCGAATGGTGACATCGCTGAAAATTCAACGGATGCAATCAATGGTTCTCAGCTTTACTCGATGAGTAATAATCTTGCTGCATATTTTGGTGATGGCGCTGGATATAAGGATGGACAATGGAAAAAGCCTACATTCTATGTTTCGCAATTCAAGAATGATGGTAATGGTGATGACAAAACTGATTATGATAATGTTGCGGATGCATTTGGTGGCGTTAATGATAGCATGAAAAGTATCAATGAGCGTATTAAGAATGTTTCATCGAATGGTTTAAATTGGAACGAGACAGACAAAGCTTATGACGCTCGTCATAATAATCAGGATAGTAAGATTACACATGTGGCGGATGGTAAGGTATCAGAAGATTCGAAAGAAGCCGTTAACGGAAGTCAACTTTGGGAGACGAATAATAGGGTAAGCAAGGTTGAAGAGCAGGTAGGGTCTATTGATAAGCAAATAAAAAATATTGAAAACACGGTTACGAATGATGCGGTTAAGTATGATAAAGGAGCTGATGGCAAGAAAACGAATAAAATTACGTTAGTTGGTGGCAATGAAAGTGATCCAGTATTACTAGACAATGTAGCGGATGGTAAAATAGAAAAAGATTCGAAAGAAGCTGTTAATGGTAGTCAACTTTGGGAGACGAACCAGCAAATGAAGGTAGTCCTTGATAATGCGAAAAAATATACGGATGAGCGCTTCCATGACCTTGTAAATAGCCAGATGGGTGATGTTATTAATGAAGCGAAATCTTATACGGATATGAAGTTTGATTCTTTAAATTACAGCATAGAAAATGTACGAAAGGAAGCAAGACAAGCAGCGGCTATTGGTTTAGCAGTAGCTAATTTACGCTACAATGAAACACCTGGAAAATTAAGTGTTGGATTTGGTAGTGGCTTATGGCGTAACCAATCTGCATTTGCTTTTGGTGCTGGTTATACATCTGAGAGTGGATCTATTTTATCTAATGTATCTGTCACTAATTCTGGTGGTCATTGGGGTATAGGTGCGGGATTCAATATGACATTGAACTGATAATAAACAAAATACATTGAGAAAAATACTTTCGCTCTTGTCTTTAATGAAGGCAAGGGCGAAAGTTTATTTTAATAAGAAACCAATAAAGCCAACAAATGAGATAATGAAGTCTTTAAAGACAAACAAGACAAGTAGGTGAATAATAAAACAAAATGTACTATTAACGATAAATCTCTTTTTTATCTCATTATAATTTGATAAGAATGGAGAAGACCACACACTAAAAACTTCTGCTTTTTAATATACTAAAAAAGTTCAAAAGAGCATAAAACCATAGTTAATTTCTACAGGTAAAAATACACCAACCTAGCATAAAAATATGCTTCTACAGGTTTATCTTTAAACGTGTTTATTGTCCAAACAGCATACCACCACAAAGATGAAGTTACCCAAAACCTTCTAGATTTCTTGAAATCAGCTTTTCTATTGCGGTTTTATACAGAAATAACCTTTCTCTACAAGCTTTAACAGCTCATTTAACAGAAATAAATATTGTAAATTGAAATATGTTTATTTGATTATTTTATTGGTAGGGATGTGATGAAAAAGTATTTATCGTATCAAAGAGGAATAATCTGTATAATCTATATTATTCTCGACTTTTGTTTTTAAAAGGCATTCTTTGGGAATCGACTCGTTGATTTTATGACGTCATTTTTTGACGAAAAAAGAGAATATAACAATGGCATTATTAATGAATGCAGTATTATAATTTGAAAATAATAATTAAGATACACGCGTTGCTTTATATAATAATATCGGTTGTCAGATTATAACGGGGATATAGCATATGATTGGTGGTGATGAGATTACAATAATAATTGAAGATATTGTAATTTTTAGGTGTCATGCCTCATTAAGGGATATCTGTTATTCTTGCTAGCCAATCGCGTAAACTAGCCCCCATGCGTGGATATACTTCAAGTTTATTTTGTCTTATATATGAGGCATCATGGTATGTGAAAAGGGATCACGACCGGTAAATGAAAGTATAAAATCACTTTTAGTAATTCTTATGACAAAGGCATACGAAATTCTTTTGTAGCATCGCATCAATTTTTCATCTCTTCATTAGAGATTGTTTATATATTCTCCTCAATTTGACCTTTATGCATATGACAAAAAGGAGGTGAACAAACGCCTATAAGCAAATGCAAAGCCAGTTAAGGTATGGTTATTGTCTGCCAAGAGTCAAGGCAGGCAGCGGTTATTGGTTTGGCTGTATCGAATTTGCGTTATAATGATTTACCAGGAAAGTTAAGTGTAGCGCTTGGTAGTGGTATATGGCAGAATCAGACGGCCTTTGCCTTTGGTGCTGGTTATACATCTGAAGATGGAAATACTCGTTCGAGTGTATCTGTCACAAGTGCTGGTGGACGTTGGGGTATAGGTGTAGGGCTAAGCTTAACGCTGAATTAATAAAGCAAGCAATTTTTTATTAAAAATAACGTTCGCTCTTCTTT
>NZ_JAQISY010000081.1:0-2707 GCF_028618465.1 Bartonella sp. MM73XJBT
GCGGGAACTGTCATGGGAAAGATAACCGCAACGGAACACTATGTCCCCCTTAATCCAGCAGCAACAGATGGCAGCCAAACACCGGCAGGGATTTCCTTTGCCACTGTTGACGCAACAGGCGCAGATCAACGCGCCGTGATTACAGCACGCTTATGCACAGTGAAAGCTTCTGAACTGCTATGGCCAGATGCCATCACAGATGAGCAAAAGAAAGCAGCCATTCAGTCTTTCGAAGACAAAAACAACATTCTATTGAGATAGGAGAATGCACACATGGATATGAATTTTTTTAAACATGATGCTTTCTCAAGCATCACAATGATGAAAGCCATTGAAAACTATGAGTTTCAACCTGGTCTTGTAAGCTCTCTTAATCTTTTTGAGGAAGTTGAAACCAGTACCACAGTGGTTGGTATTGAACGGCGTGATAATACATTTTGGCTTATTCAAACCAGTGAACGTGGTGCACCTTTGGCAGAAGGTGATAGAGAGGGTCGTAATCTTCGGTTTTTCAAAACAACACGGATTGCCAAAAGTGATACGGTGAAATCAGAAGAAATCCAGAACCGGCGTGAATTTGGCGCAGAAGATCAACTCGAGACAGCAATGAAATATATTGCCAGAAAACAAAAGAAACTGATTTCTGAAATCGAATTGACATGGGAAAATATGCAGCTTGGCGCTGTTCAAGGTGTTGTCCTTGATGCTGATGGCTCTGTCATTGTTGACTGGTACAAAGAATGGGAAATCACGCCACCAAAGCCCATTGACTTTAAACTGAATAATGAGACAACCAATGTTGCTGACAATGTTGATCGGGTCATTATGAGGATGATTGAGGCTTCAAAAGGAGCATTTTCTGATCGTTCGCGCATTATTGGGCTTTGTGGAAATGAATTCTTTTCCAAGTTGAAAAACCATAAAACAATTCGTGAAACTTATCTCAACACAGCCTTAGCACAAACACTTAATAGCGCCGGAGGTGTTGCAACACCAAGCGCAATTGGTTCTGGAAGTTTTGGCAGTTTTGACTTTGCAGGTGTCACTTTTATTAATTACCGGAGTATTCACAACTATAATGTGAGTGCGAAGGCTGGAACAAAGCGTGCCATAGGAATTAAGCCTGATGAATGTCAATTCTTTCCTGTTGATGCGCCTGGTGTATTCCAAAAAACCTTTGCTCCTGGTGAAAGCTTGGATTTTGCCAACACCGTTGGAAAGCCTCTCTACACCATGTTGATCGTTGATCACGACCGTAATGCATGGGTAAAACCGGAGGTCTATAGCTATCCGCTTTACATTTGCACACGCCCTGAAATGCTGTTTAAAGCCGTGATTGGAGCGAAATAACATGCGATGGCACGGGCTGCTAAACCAAATGGTTAAAGATGTGCGCAACACTTTTGGGCAGCCCATCATCTACACGCGAAAGGACAATCAGCAATCTTTTCGGATCACAGCAATTTATACCATTAAGCATTCAGAATCGGATGCCGGTGGCAGAATCCCCACGACAATTGCAAGAAAGGAACTTGATCTTTGTATCAATGACATTGGAGGCTTACCACCAAACCCTCAAGATAGTGTTGTAATCATTTTCCCTGAAAACAGCAAAGCCCCCTCTCAAGAGCACTTCGTGATCACAGAGGTACAAGCCTCTGAATCCGGTATGTATAAGCTTATCTTGCGGGAGATAAAATAAAGATACACTTATTAATTTTTTAAAATATGAAGTCACCGCTTGACAATATGGCAACAATATGTCTATTGTCGAATCAGGTGCCTGAGAACACCTTAAAACATCTAGCGGATTGGTTGCCGAAATAATCAATCTTCTGTGCATTGCAAAGACTTTGACTCATTATATGCGACAAGTGTATAATGACCTCATCGGGTGTAGTTATGCTATACAATACCCTTATGGGGAAAGCATAACGACGGACTAGATGCCGTGTTTTCAGCACCCGATACCTTTAAGGGTGTCAATGAAAACATCTAACATCTAGGAGTTCACAATGAACACACTTATAGAAACTAAAGAAGGTGCTACTAACAGTGCTACCGCTCAAACTATGTCTAGTCGTGAGATTGCTGAGTTGTGTGGTAAAAGACATGACCATGTCATGCGTGATATTAAGAAAATACTTGAAGAATTATACATTGAAGGAGGTCTCCCCAAATTTGGGGGCACCTATATAGACAAACAGGGAAAACCTCAAAACTGCTATAAACTCCCCAAGCGTGAATGTTTAATTCTTGTTTCTGGTTACAGCACTGTCTTACGAGCAAAAATAATTGACCGTTGGCAAGAATTGGAAAAGCAAGTTGCTGTTCCACAAGTTGATTATTCCAAGCCCGAAGCATTACTTGGTGTCTTGAATCACTTACAAAGTCAAATTGAGCAGAAAGATCATGTGATTGCAGAATTAGCTCCAAAAGCACAAGCTTTGGAGGGCTTAAAACGCTCTGATGGGCTGTTCGGTCTTATTGAAGCAGCAAAGATGTTAGAGGTACGACCAAAGGATTTGACTAATTACTTTTATAAAAACATTACATTGCCACTTGACAATGTAGCGACAATATGAATAATCGAATCAGGTGCCTCAAAAACACCTTAAATACCAAGCGGGCGAGCTACCGAGATAGTTTATTTTCCGCACATTAAAGGCTTTGACTCATTGTATGTTACACGCATATAATGATATTG
>NZ_JAQISY010000082.1:0-2696 GCF_028618465.1 Bartonella sp. MM73XJBT
ATAATTTCCTTTCATAATAAAAAATGGGAACAAATCATAAGTATTTATTAACCATATTTTTGAATCACTGGAAAGGTATTTAGTCTATAGAAAACAGTGTTTTATAATACATTTTCTGATGTGATAATTTATGAGTCTCATTGAGAAAGAATGAGAGAAGAGAGAGAGAAAGTTATCCACAGATCATGGGGTTATGCACCCCATATCTTAAGATTGCCCAGTGACATAAGCCGCCCATTTATCCATATAGACACGACGCTGTTCTAGATAGTCAGTCCGACGATAGGCACGCTCTACTTGTCCTCCTACTGTATGACTTAGAATGGTTTCAGCAACCTCATAAGGGGCGTCTGTTGTTTCAGCAAGCCAATTGCGTAAACTAGAACGAAATCCATGGGGGCAGGCAGCAAGTTTATTTTTTTTCATGTAAATAGACATGCAATTCTCAGCAAGGGGACCACGACCGGTTCCAGATAAAAGGAAATCATTGCGAGAAAGCGAGCGCGCTTGTTTTAGAATGTCTAATGCTTCAGATGATAGAGGCACACGAAATTCTGTTGTAGCATCACGCCTTCCTTTCATATTTTCAGCAGGAATAGTCCATATATCCCCATCAATTTGATCTTCACGAATATGACATAAAGGAAAAGCACGAACACCTGTCAAAATAAGCAAACGTAAAGCTAAATTTGTCATGGTTGTTTTTTGACAAAGCGTTTTATAAAAAGCAGGAACATCTTTCCAATCCATGGCTGGAAAATTTTGTGTTTTATGGAGTTGTTTTCCTAAGAGAGCGCGTGCTTTTTCTGTTGCCTGTAAATCAACATCCAAACCTAATGCAGCCGCATGTTTGAGACACATATTGAGACGAATAAGAGCTCTATTAGCTGTTGCAGCTTTTGTATGCCAAATGGGAGCAAGGGTATTGCGTATCTCTATTTGCGTAATCTCAGAAACCGGTAAACAGCCTAATTTTGGTAGAATATAAAGGCGTAAAGGCGAAAACCAATGTCCATTTTTACCATCCCCTTTTAATTCAGTTTTACGACTTTCAAAAGTCTCTAAAGCAATATCTTTTAAATAATGAAGATTGCTTATTGCTTCACGCTTTTGTTTGTTGCGTTCTTTAATGGGGTCACGCCCTTCACGTAAAACAGAACGCCATTGGTTTGCCAATTCACGGGCTTGTTTTAAAGAGACATGTCTTAAGGCACCCAAGCCCATTTCACGACGGCGCCCGTGAATGGTATAGCGATAAAGCCATTGAGCACCCCCATCTTTACGCTTATGAAGAAGCAAGCCGGCACCATCATTATATTTGCCAGCCCCCAATGTTGCGACAGATCTTGCATTAAGACGGTTCATAAGAGCCATTTTTAATCCTTTCTTATATAATTTTTACCCACACGCCAGCCCCGCTTGTGACATGCAAACAAGTGATTTTCATTGATTTAAGATAAGCAGGTTTGAAATAAGAGAATCTTAGGTTATTCGAGAGTCTCATTCAATATGAATAACGCTAAATTATCATTATAAATCAATGTGTTGTCATGAGAAGACGAGTATAGTCAATAGTCAAGCTCCTACGCCCAAACATTCAGGAGGGCATAGGGATACGGCAAATCGTCGAATGATATCACATATAGGATGTGAGGATGGTTGTGGTTATGTTTCGCAATTTTTATTAGGGACGTTTTCTGTTCCATTACCCACTTCTCGAGTTGGCGCAACTTTAAAAACAACGCTGAATGCTTTGGTAGGTGGTGGTCATTGGCAGCAGGGCTCGTTATCAGGTCCCTTTTATCGTAGTGGTCAAAATACGCGGACTTTGAAGTCTGATAAATTAGGAGCACGCGGCTGTAGCCGTCCACGTCGCTATGTATAGAGGATATTGAGATGATCGATTATCCAGAACATTTAAATAGCAAGCAAGATTATTTGAACATGCTGTCCTTTGATAAGGCAGAAACGGTAAGAAGGCTCAAGAGTCTTTTAGAGACACGTTTTTATTGGGTTTTGGTAAAAGAACTAGACGATGGAGAGGGTGGAGTAGAGGATGAGAGCCATAGAGTTTATGTAAGCCAAGACGTCCTGCTTGATTTAGAGGGAGATTTTGTAGAAAAGCGTTACCAATATGAATTACAGGAAAGTGAATATGCGCCTCTCTATAGACTTGGCTTTAGCGTTGAAGAAGTGGAGCAATTGATCAGAGAGAATAAAGAGTGAAGAGCTTATAGAATAATCGAAAAACCACTTTATCGAGCCCCGCTTATGTGGGGCTTTTTTTATGGAGGAACAGATGAGAAAGATCTCAAAAGAAGGATTAGAGCTGATTAAACAATGGGAAGGCTTGCGATTAGAAGCGTATAAAGATACGGCGTGCGTCTGGACAATTGGGTATGGTCATACCAGTCGTGCAGGAAAACCTTTGGTACACAAGGGGATGCGTGTCACAAAAGAGCAAGCAGAAGAAATCCTTTGTGAAGACTTAAAGCAATTTGAGAGGGCGGTAGAACAATCGGTAACGGTTTCGTTAACGGATAACCAATTCGCAGCTTTGGTGTCGTTTTGTTATAACGTAGGAACCAAAGCGTTTTGCCAATCGACATTGTTGAAAAAGCTTAATCAAGGGGATTACGAATCGGTTCCGGTAGAATTACAGAAATGGAATAAGGTAGGAGGCAAGCGTCTTAAAG
>NZ_JAQISY010000083.1:0-2608 GCF_028618465.1 Bartonella sp. MM73XJBT
ACTGGGAGTTAATCGCGTGGAAGAAGAGCAATTTTTTTGCTGTTTTTATGTTGCTCAAAATTCTTGCTGTGTATGCTGTTGTCTTTATCCCAGTTATGTTGGGGCTCTTTATATTTTTTACCTGTCGATTGAAAAAAGTCTCTTTCTTATTCTCTCCTCAAGGGGTTGCCTCCCACAAGGTTGGACAATGGAACAGGGCAATAAAAGAATGACCCTTATGCCTTTGTGTACACGTTGTGTCAGGTGCTGGGGTGGTGCGTGTGAAAAAACACGCGTGTTTGGGGTGTGGAGCAAGGGAGCTCATCAGAGAGGTAGAGAGCTGGCAAGTATAACGGTTTGTTTTGTGTTTTTTGATGTTTTAAAACGACCCTTATGCCTTTGTGTGCACGTTATGTCAGGTGCTTGGGGTGGGGCGTGTGAAAGCTATACAAATTTTTGGAGTATGCTGGGCATTTGAAGTATCATTAAAGTTCTTATGAGACAGGGAGGAGAAAATGGAGAGGAAGAATGGGGGACTTGATAAAGACTTGCGGTCTTTTTCTTTTGAAGAGGCGTTTCTCTCGTGGAGAGATTATAAAATCATCTTCTGTATCTGTATCCTTATTGTACTGGGCAAAATGGCTCTCTTTATACCAACTCTCGCTAAGTGGGAACTCACCGTGTGGGAGGATTACAGCCTTTTTTCTGTCTTTGTCTGGTTGGAAGTCATAACGGTGTGTGTTTTTGCCTTTATACCGGTTATTTTAATACTCCATGTCATATTGGGGCATCTGTTGAAACAAAATATCCAGAAATTGCAAGAATTAACCAAGCAACAAGGCTTTTCATAAAACAGGGCAATTCATAAAGAGTGCGTGAGGGGGAAAACGCTTAGGGCAATTGCAATGTTCATATTCTATGCAGATCAGTTAGGGATACGGCTTGCTGTGTTGTTTACGACACGCAAGGGTGGCATCCTATCATTTTCTCTTCAAGTGGTTGCCTCCCACAAGGTGAGAGGACAATAAAACAGTGCAATAAAAGAATGCTGTGTCATGGGAGAAAGAGGGGTAAGCTTACAGCATAGAGGTTGGTTTTGTGTTTCTTGATGTTTTAAAGTGACCTGTGTGCTTTGTTTTCCTCTGGGTGTGACGTCATGTCAGGTGCTGGGGTGCATGCGTGTGAAAAAAACACGCGTGTTTGGGGTGTGAAGTAAGGGGGGAGATCTTAAAGTATAAAGGTATTCTTTCTGGCGGATTCTTGATATTTTAAAACGACCCTTGTGAGGTTTTACTCGTATGCATGTCTGTTTTCTCTGTTGGAGATACCATTTGCTGTGTTGTTTACGACACGCAAGGGTGGCATCCTATCATTTTCTCTTCAAGCGGTTGCCTCCCACAAGATTGGACAATAAAACAGTGCAATAAAAGAATGCTGTGTCATGGGAGAAAGAGGGGTAAGCTTACAGCATAGAAGTTGGTTTTGTGTTTCTTGATGTTTTAAAGTGACCCTTATGCTTTTGTGTGCACGTTATGTCAGGTGCTGGGGTGCATGCGTGTGAAAAAAACACGCGTGTTTGGGGTGTGAAGCAAGGGAGCTGGTTAAAGAGACAGAGTTCTCAAAATATAACGGTTTGTTTTATCTGTGTGCAAGCCATGTTAGCTACTGGGGCGGAGCGGATGAAAAACATATGCCTTGCTTGGGGGAGCAAGAGAGCTCGTCAGAGAGGTAGAGATCTCAAAAATATAATGGTTTGTTTTCTTGGTGTTTTTTGATATTTTAAAACGATCATTATGCGTTTTTTCATCTGTGTGCAAGTCGTGTCATTACTTGGGTGAGCTTGTGAAAAAAGCATGAGTGCTTGGAGTTGTGCGGGGCATTGCAAGTCTAAGCTCTCATGAGAACAGGGAGAAGCAAATG
Organism: Bartonella sp. MM73XJBT; assembly: GCF_028618465.1. Lineage (NCBI taxonomy): Bacteria > Pseudomonadati > Pseudomonadota > Alphaproteobacteria > Hyphomicrobiales > Bartonellaceae > Bartonella > Bartonella sp. MM73XJBT. Next base: position 1,900 of record NZ_JAQISY010000083.1, read on the forward strand.
AAGGGAAAAAATTGGGAGCTTGATAAAGACTTGCGGTCTTTTCCTTTTGAAGAGGTCTTTCTCTCGTGGAGAGATTATAAAATCATCTTCTGTATTTGTGTCATCTTTGTGTTGTGTAAAGAAATTTTCTTTATACCAATCTTGCTCGAGTGGGAATTCATAGAATGGGAGAATTACAGCCTTTTTTCTGTCTTTGTCTGGTTGGAAGTCATAACGGTGTGTGTTTTTGCCTTTATACCGGTTATTTTAATACTCCATGTCATATTGGGGCATCTGTTGAAACAAAATATCCCAAAATTGCAAGAATTAACCAAGCAACAAGGCTTTTTATAAAACAGGGCAATTCATAAAAAGTGCGTGAGGGGGAAAACGCTTAGGGCAATTGCAAGTTCATATTCTATGCAGATCAGTTAGGGATACCGCTTGCTGTGTTGTTTACTATAGCGATGGTGGCATCCTACCATTTTCTCTTCAAGCGGTTGCTTACCACAAGGTGAGAGGACAATGAAACAGGGCAATAAAAGAATGCTGTGTCATGGGAGAAAGAGGGGTAAGCTTACAGCATAGAAGTTGGTTTTGTGTTTCTTGATGTTGTAAAACGACCTGTGTGCTTTGTTTTCCTCTGGGTGTGACGTCATGTCAGGTGCTGGGGTGCATGCGTGTGAAAAAGCATATGCCTTGCTTGGGGTGTGAAGTAAGGGGGGAGATC
>NZ_JAQISY010000084.1:0-2433 GCF_028618465.1 Bartonella sp. MM73XJBT
AGTGTTAGCGTGTCAATGATTTCACAAGCTATACGGTTCTTTTGAAAAGCTGGCTTTTCTGGGATCATCTCCAAAAGCCCTGCCGTTTCTTTTAATGTTTCAACCCATTGTTGCACTTTCGCATTTTGCTTGCCCAATTGCCCCGCATAACTGCCCGCATACCATTGCGAAAAGGTGCCATCCGGCATACCAATACGCCGCGCCACCTCTGCTTTAGTCCAGCCATTCGTCCGTCCCAAAGCGCGCACCGAATCCACAAGCGCATCCCATAAAGCAATATCATCACTATTGCGGTTTTGGGCTGTCCCATCGGGCTGTTTTTTAGGGCGCGCCCAAGGATTTTTATCAACGGTTGCATTTATCGCGTACTTCATATATATTCCCCTTTCGTATTGATTTAGACATCGACAAGGGGAAGGGCTAAAATCTTGCCCCTTGTCTTTTGTCTTCAATGAACATTTAAAGCCGTACGCGATACTAAAACGGCTAACCTGACAAATCCCCCTCTCTTTCTCACACATCAGAGAACTTGCTAACTTCAAGGCTCCGCGCTTAAATCAAGGCAAAGACACCTAGAAACTTCATGTATTGATTTAAAATATTGAAATGGATTAAGACTTCTCCTCCCCCCTTTCTTTATTAACGCTTCAAGCTGGTACGCGATACAAAACCAGCCCCCCTTATAGGCACTCTTGTAAGTCCCCCCTCTCTTTTCCTATCTTCTAGGAAACTTGATCACTTCATGCACCTCACTTGAAGCGCTAAGGCGTCTTAAAGCTTGGTGCAAATGTTGACTAAACTCTTGCGCATCTAAAGCCTCATCATCCCCTAAAACCGCATCATGAGCCTTTAAAGCGAGATTCCCCGCATTCTTTGGCATCAAGCGGCTTACCTTTGGGGAAACAGAACGCTTGGATTTTGCATCATCACCCCTCCTTGCAACTTTTGCATAAACATCCGCCAATTGATCAGGCGCAAGCTTTGCTGCCAACTGCTTTTCTGCTTTAACAGCTCTCACATATTCTTTACGCAAACGCCCATTCAAACGCGCTGCCTGCTGGTCGTAAAAACCCACATCCGCAAGGCAAGGTGCTAAACAAAGCAACTGATTATTCAAATCATAAACCCGCAAATCTTGGTGCAAATTATCCGGGTCAAAGCGCACAATCACCTTTTCTCCCGCATAGCTATTCAACGCCCGCGCCCAATAACGATTGCCATAAAAATGAATCTCGCCCGTCCCCTTTTGCGTACGCAACGCCTCTGAAGTCAAAAGCCATAAAGCCCTCTGGGCTGCGGTTGCTTGCCGAACTATCGTTCCCTCTGCTTGCAAACTCTCAGTAAAGGTCTCATCAAAACTGCGCCCCGCACAATTAACCGCCTTGCGCCCCGCTTGCGCATTATGCGCCACAATCTGCGCCCCAACATGGGCTTTGAATTCTTCAAATCCTATCGCGCGCCGCCCATAATCTTCCGGCTTGGCATCCGGTTTATTGCCCGTATAAGCCCCCGCACATAATGGGTGTTTTGAAATCTCTTCTGCCAAATCACGCCATGCCCGCTCAATCGGTTTCGATTGTCCGCTATAAGGGGTGGTCCATTGCAATTGAATACCCAAACTCGTCAAAAGACCCTGCGGTTCATCCGCCTTAATCTTAAAACGAAAGCGGTTTTGCACACCTCCAGAAATCCACTTGCTGGTAAAAGCACGCCCATTATCCAAGGTCATACGCTCTGGTATCCCATAAGCCTCCACCATGTCCCCAATCACCAAACGCACGATTTCCCAAGTCTCAGCATCCGATAAGCGCCACGATAAAATCTTGCCCGAATAAAGATCTTGAATGGCAATCAGATAAAGCCGCACAGGCTTTTCTGTCCAAGGAACATTCACAAAAACATCCAGCTTATGCCCGTCCATATTCACTGCTTGCAGTGCATGCAGGCTCGAGCGATCACGCCGTTGGGCGGGATAAAGCTTTTTTGCCGTCTCCTCTCCCTCACGCGCTAAAACCACAACCGCTTTGGAAACTTGCGCCTTAAAACGACGCCGCAAAGCCCGCTCTGAAGGAATGGGCTCCCAACCTTTCTCCCGTGCAACCGAAACCATCCGCCGATAACATGCCGAAAAAGCAGGGCGAGAAGAGCGTAAATAATCCGAACATAAAACCTCCCACGCCCCCTCATGACAGGGTGCAAATTGCGAAACATTCTCCTCACCATAACAAGGCGCAAGCGCTGCCAACCAATCAGGGCGCTCATACCCTTCAACCATCTGCCGCCAATTAAAAAGCGACATCCGGCTCACCCCAAACTGCACCGCACACAAACTTGCTCCATCATGCACACCCATACCGGCATGAAGCAAATCTTCCATAAAGCAAAGTGCCTTCAAACGCTCTTCACAGCGCCTTTTATGCGCCTTTGAAAGCC
>NZ_JAQISY010000085.1:0-2415 GCF_028618465.1 Bartonella sp. MM73XJBT
TCGCACGCCCTGCCCATCTTCGATAGGCTCTAGCAAATACAGGCTCTTCCAAACGCCGATTAATCACTTGCAAAGCAAGAAAGATAGCAGTCTGCTGCCGTACTTGCATGGCAACAATACGCCGCCGCGGTACCTCAAACTGATAATGCAAAATATGAATGGCAATTTGTCGTGCTAATATCGCATCAAATAAGCCATGCGGTGGGTCAATAATATATCGGATCGGTACATGCCGAAAGCTACCACTCACGGCTTTTAAAGAACAGGAAAGCATCATTTGTAGCCGTTCAGCTTCCGAATACGGATTAAAAATTTCTCTTTTTGCCTCGGGCGTCCATAAATTATAAGCAGCAACCATAACCATCCCCGATAAAGAAAACTTGACCACCTAACCTTAAAAAACAACCCATCCAATCGGCTGCTTGATGAGGCAACACTGTGCAATTTTTCTTGTCTATTTCGTATTGATCTTTAGACATTGATAAACCTTTTTATCTTATGGTATCTAAATACATGGCAAATGCGCAAAAACGCAAAGCCGTGTAACGAAGTTTAAGCAGCATTACCGCGCAAAGCAGAATGCGCACGCGAATCTGTATTGGCATGTTTTGCTGCTTTAAAAATGCGACGGCGACTTTTGGGGTAGCGGTCGCTAAAAACCTGCTCGACAGGCAAACCGATAAAATCGGCAATGGCGCGTTCGGCTTTCTCGTTAGACCGTGTCCAAATGTGTTGAACACTGGATGAGGAGAGTTGATAAGCTTTCGCGAGCTCCGCCAAGGTCATATTACGGCGGCGTAGCTCAGCTAAAATACTATGGCGATCCCATACTTGAATGCATGTTTGGGTGGTTGTCATAACTTTCGCTCCTGCTTCAAACGGATGCTCAAACCATCCGTTTTTTGTGGGGTTAATTGTAAAATATCTGCCCTCTATAGCGGGCGGTAATAAGAGGTATAATGCAAAAAATGCATTAAGTCAACGCAATATTTGCATTATTATGTAATTTGTGGCAAAAAAAGAAATTGAACCCAAAACAGAACAGGCAAAACGGCTACGTTTGATACGAGAAAGCTTAGAGCTTAATCGAGATCAGATAGCTACCCGTTTAGGTATTAAAAAAGCAATTTATGACCATGCTGAAAGAGGGACCACTTTTCCCAATGTAGAATTTTTGACTGCTTTATCACAGCAATTAAATGTCAACTTAACTTGGCTTGTTGCAGGTGAAGGCGAAATGTTTACAGACGTAGCAAAAGCAAAAACAGCGGATTTTAAGACACCCACCATTCCTGCTGGATTGATGAAAAAGCTTGGTCGCATAGCTTATACAACCTATCGCGATGCTAAAATAAAACTCCCCCCTGAAGATATAGCGGAACTCGCGGCGGAACTTTATAAAAAACTGCAAGAGCTTGTTCAAGACATCAACGACACGGAAGAAATAGAGCTTACCTTGCCTCTTCTAAAATTGCATTTAAAGCGTCAAATAGAAGCTGAAAGAGCACATCTAGAAACTACACAAAATACGGCTTAATGCCTCTCTAAAATGAAAAATCGATATGAAAATCTTTTTACATTAAAAAAATAATATAACCATTTGATTAATAAGTATATATTACCTCTAAAAGGAGATAATCATCAATAGGTGAAAATCTTTTTTGCTTTTTTGGTCATTTTTGGCTGATTTTGGAATCAATTGAACTTTTGGATTGATTTTTTTCAAAGGGTCTTCAAAGGCGGTTTTCTGGGCTTTCACAGACTTTTCAAAATTTTTCACAGGGTTTTCAAAGACCTTTCAAAGCCTTCTCTCATTTTTACCATGAAAACGCACTTTTTTCTGATTTTCGGTAATTTTCGCAATTTTAGGTGTCAAAATACAATTTTACAAAACGCGCATTTAATGGTAAAAAATAACCATAAAAACAACAAATTACCACCTATTCCTAACTAATCCCACCTCTTCTCACTTAGTACAAAACCTACTGTCAAACTACATTGCCTGTAGCTTGTCGGCGGGTTTTGTATATTTTGCCACTAGGTTTTGTACCAATTTATTTTTTCTCAAAGAGTTTTAAAGGTGTTCTTAAAGGGTCTTCAAAGGTCTTTCAAAGGTTATTTAAAGACCCTTTAATGCATCTTTTCTCTTCATCCTAAAGATCGCAATTTGAGATGATGAGTGTAGCTTGCCAGCGGGTTTTGTATATTTTGACACCAGGTTTTGTACCAATTTATTTTCTTTTAAAGGGTTTTTAAGGTGTTTTCAAAGGGTCTTCAAAGACCTTTCAAAAGGGTATTTAAAACCTCTTTCATGAATCTTTTTTCTTCCTCTAATAAATCGCAATTTGAGATGATGCGTTCTTGAACCGGAGTCGGATTATTTGAGACGCAGCATTTATAACCTCTTTTAGAATA
>NZ_JAQISY010000086.1:0-2349 GCF_028618465.1 Bartonella sp. MM73XJBT
TATAAAAATTGGGATACGGTCATGAATTTCTTACGCAATTTGTGGAATTCTTTGGCTAATTTATGCAGTAATGTTTTTAATAAACTCTTTACTCTCTTTAAAAAATTTTCACCACTCTCTTGGATTGCCAAAAAAATCAATGCATTGATTGAGTGGTTGTTTGGAGTCAATCTCATGGATGCAGGTGCCCATCTGATTGGAGGATTATGGGATGGCATTAAAAGCAAATGGAATGCTCTCTCCGATTGGTTTAACGGCATGATTAACACATTAACCAGTTGGATGCCAAACTGGATGAGAGAAAAGTTAGGATTTAGTGCTACAATCGATAAAAATTCAACCCAAACCATTAAAACCTTTACCGATGAAACCAATGCACGAGCAAAAAGAATGCTTGAGACAGCAACTGTTTCCAATGCTCCATCAGGAAAAGGCAAGAGTGGTTTTAATACAGGCATAGTTGAAACAGGACAAATGCAGGCGACAAATGTAAAGGTTGAATCTTTCAAGGTTCCAGAACCCATTATGGTGCATAAACCAACAGAAGTGAACGCCCCCATAACCATTACAAATTTAAATATTTCAGGAGGAAATGGCTCTCCACAAGACATCCATGCCGCAGTCAGTCAAGCCCTTGAACGCCACGCTAAACAACAGCGCTTGGCTATCGCCTCTAGCCTTTCGGATTAAACATCATGATGTTAGCTTTAGGGCATTTTATTTTTTCCATTGAAACAGCAGCCTATCAAGCCCTCGATATGACCTATAACATTCCATGGGTCGAGCAAGGGCGATTGAGGCGCAAGGCTGCTCTTCAATTACCAGCTGTTGCAAATGCAGAATTTTCCCTAACAGGTGTGATCTATCCAGACTTTAAAGGCGGTTATAGACAACTGGAATATTTACGACAAATGGCACATGAGGGACCTCATATCCTTGTGACGGGTCAAGGCAAGATTTTAGGCAAGTTTGTCATCCTTTCTGTCAAAGAAAAGCAAAGTGTTTTTCATCAAAATGGCAGCCCAAAAAAACAAGAATTTACCATCAATTTGAGAGAATATGGTGAAGAACTATGAGTGATCTTTACATGACAAAAGAAGGCGATATGGTTGATGCCATTTGCTGGAAATACTACGCCAAGGGGCAACAAGCCCTTGCTGTTGAACGCGTTTATGCAGCTAATTTTGGTCTTGCAGACTATGGCCCTATCTTAAAAGCAGGCATTACAATTCTTCTTCCAACCCTCCCCTATCCCAAAGCCACACCGGTCATTAGAATTTGGGGCAGTCAATCATGAAACCTTTTTGCATCGTGATGGCAAATGGAGAGGATATTACAAGAACTCTCATGGACTATGTCTTATCGATTGAAATTACCGATGAAGCAGAAGACAAAAGCGACCGTATCACCATAGAGCTTGATGATCGCGCCCGTGAGTGTGATAACGGCTTTCTTGACATTCCTCTCATCGGAACAGTTATTTCCATAACACTTGGCTATGAAGGCGGTAAAAACCGCGATATGGGCGCCTATCTGATAGACGAAATCTCCGTAAGCAGTCCACCACAAACCTTAAGTGTTACAGGGCGCGCTGCCTCCATGAATACATCTTATCGAACACCAAAAAGCCAATCCTATCATCAACAAACCCTCGGGAGTATCATTCAAGAGATAGCACAGCGCAATGGCTATACAGCAAAAGTTGACCCTGCTCTTGCAAAAATTGTTGTGCGTCACATTGATCAAACGGTAGAAAGCGATATGGCTTTTGCCACGCGCCTTGCAGAAGAATATGACGCCGTTGCAAAACCCGTTGATGGAAAATTGGTACTTGCCAAACGGGGTGAAGGCAAAGCCATTACCGGTGAAACACTCCCTATTGTTGTTATCCATGAAAAACACTGTACCTCTTGGGATTTTAAATATAGTGCACGAGATGAAGCAGGTAGCGCCAATGGCTTAGCAACAGATGCAGGAGATGACCAAAAAGCCGCCGCCGATGCAAGAGAACCAGAAGAAATCGAGGAGAGTGAAGATGTAATCCATATGGATGACAGTGACAGAGCATCATCATCTGAATCGGAAAAAGCAGAAACAACACCTGAGAAAGAAGAGGAAGACAAAGAGAAGAAAGGCGGTGTTCTCGCAACCTATCATGATATCCGCACTGGTGAAAAAAAAGAAGTCAAAGTTGGTAATCCGCCGTTTCATGAACTCAAATATACCTACCATAACCAATCAGAAGCGGTTGCGGCCATTGCTGCTTATTGCAACAAATCATCACGTGGGAAATCTTCTTTCTCATGTGATATCGGTGGTGATCCCTTTGTGCAAGCAGAAGCAAAGCTT
>NZ_JAQISY010000087.1:0-2137 GCF_028618465.1 Bartonella sp. MM73XJBT
CAAATGTCCATTAAATTCTTGATATTCAATCGCTTGCCTTTGCACATCTTGCTGCGCTCTAATATACGCATCCTGCTCTTGAAGCTTTTTCCCCAAACATCACATTATCATAAAAAACACAATAAAGTCAATATGTTGAGTGCAATTATTTTATATGAATCCACTTAAGAATCCACACTTTTATGCATGATTCATTTGACCATTTTTTATAAAAGATTGCCATGTATGAATAGACCATAAAAAGCAAATCATGATGTAAATATTATAACGCATGTGTGTATTCAAATGAAATGAAAAGCAGCTATCATTCATAATAGTTCATAAATTTTATGATACGTTTTTATCATTCACAAATCGCATTGTTTTAAAATTTAGTCGTTTGAAATGATCGATAACATATGTTTAAAGATCACAGCTTGTTTTAACGATTGGATTGTTAATCGCATAAAAAGAAACAAATTAACGTTCGCCAAAATTGACGAGCGTAAAATCTAAAGATGTTATAGTAACATTAGATTGTTCTATAAGAGGGTAATTTTTAAGATAACAATAAAATTTTAAAACAGCATTAAAGTATATAATTACGAGTTTTTATTATAATGTGAAAAAGCTTGTCATTTATCCACTATCTCGTGTTTTCTAGATGATTTATAGTTTAATTGTTAGGTTTTCGGATATCACAATCTAACTTACCTAAAATTGCAGTCCCGTTATAAACTTTAGCATTGCCAAAAACTTCAGCGTTTTTATAAATGAAAGAATAGCCATAAACTTCGGCATAGCCGTAAACTTTAGCATTGCCATAGACTTTGGATTTTTCATAGATTTTGGCATTGTCATAGACTTTGGCATTACCAAAAACTTCTGCGCTTTTATAAATTTTAGCATTGTCATAGATTTCAGCATCGTCATAAATTTTAGCATTGTCATAGACTTTGGCATTGCCATAAATCTTTGCATAGCCATAAACTTCGGTAATTTCGTGAATATAGGCTCTAAAAGCACCGATTTTCCCATAAACTTCCGAAAATTCATAGACTTTAGCATTGCCATAAATTCTAGCATCGTCATAAATTTTAGCATTGTCACAGATTTTAGCATTCTCATAAACGCAGGCTTTGCCGTAAACTTTAGCATTGCCATAAATTCTAGCATTGCCATAAATTCTAGCATCGTCATAGATTTCAGCATCGTCATAAATTCTAGCATTGTCATAGATTTCAGCATCGTCATAAATTTTAGCATTGTCATAGACTTTGGCATTGCCATAGACACAAGCGCCAGAATATACCCAACAGTCGCCGTAATGGGATAAATTTTTTCCTTTTTCTATAAAACCACCTAAATCACCTGCTTTAACATCACCAAAATCCTTAACAGCTTTAATACGATAAACCGCGTGTGTTCCAATTGATCTTATATCATCTGTAAATTTATATTTTTTTTCTACGCTTGTGAACCAAAACATAAGAGAAAAGCCTCCTGAAAGAAGATATTTTGTTTCCCCCATATTGGATTTTTCTAATCTGATTCTAATCTATTTTTAATAGTTATAATCAGAAACAAGATATTTTTTTAAGCCCCCCCCCACACCGTTCTTTATTCTGTTTCATCAACAATCTTGACAAGGTTATCGCTTTCATAAACCTCATAATTTATAGGAACTTTCCTTACTTTGCTTCTCTTGGTTAATTTCGCATTGCCATAAGCGCGACCCCAGACCTTCGTATAGAATAAAACCTTGGCATTGCCAAAAACAGAGCCATAAATTTCAGCACAACCGCCCACCAAAGCACCGCCATAGACCTTGCCATAAATTTGGGCACGACCATTAATAAAGGCATAATTATAAACCTCAGCATAGCTATGAATATGAGCCGAGCCAGCAACAATGGCACGACCATAGACCCTTGCATAACCAAAAACCGTAGCATCATAAGAAACATGCGCATAATCATAAACATGAGCATCAGCAAAAACGCGGGCGCCCCCACTCACATGGGCATACCCATAAACATTGCCATAAACATGAGCATTGCCATAGACACAAGCATGGTCATAAACTTTTGCATATTGAGAGATGAAAGCCTTGCCATAGATTTCACAATTCCCATAGACTTGACCACAGATTTGAGAA
>NZ_JAQISY010000088.1:0-2109 GCF_028618465.1 Bartonella sp. MM73XJBT
GACGTATCAATGCTGTCCGAGCAGCTCCAGCTTTTGTATGCCAGATAGGAGCAAGAACATTGCGTATCTCTGTTTGTGTAATCTCTGAAACGGGCAGACAACCTAATTTAGGGAGAATATGAAGGCGCAAAGGTGTAAACCAGATTCCATCTTTCCCATCCCCTTTTAATTCAGCTTTACGGTTTTCAAAAGTATCCAAAGCAATATCTTTTAAATAATGGAGATTGCTTATTGCTTCACGCTTTTGTTTTTCACGTTCTTTAATGGGGTCACGCCCCTCACGTAAAACAGCACGCCATTGCATTGCATATTCACGGGCTTGTTTTAAAGAGACATCTCTTAAGGCACCCAAACCCATTTCACGACGGCGCCCGTGAATGGTATAGCGATAAATCCATTGAGCACCACCATCTTTACGCTTATGGAGTAACAAGCCGGCACCATCATTATATTTGCCAGCCCCCAATGTTGCGACAGACCTTGCATTAAGACGGTTCATAAGAGCCATTTTTAGTCCTTTCTTATACAAATTTGATCCACACACTCATCCCACTTGTGATGTGCAAGTGAATGGTTTTGATTGATTCAAGATAAACAGATTTGAAATGAGAGAATCTTACGTTATTCGAGACTCTCATTCAATATACAAAACAGTGAATTATCATTATAAATCAATGCCTTGTAAAGTTGATTACAGTACCAAGGCACAAGTGAAAGCGTGGATATATGGTGGTGATTTGCCAAGGAGCGTATTGAGTTATGAAGCGTTGATAGACGAGGTGAATGAGAAGATCAAACAACGTTCAAAAGAGCCGTTGATTTGTGAGATTAGAGATGATGGTGAGATAGGTTATCCACAAGCTTATGATGATGATTATATAGATCGTGAGCTAGAAAAAGCGCTTGATATTCAATTAGGTAATTATCAAAATGAAAAAAAGTGAAAAAAATTTAAAATACGTATTGACATTAAGGAAAGGTTCGTTTAGAAAGGTTGACAAGTGCTAAAAACACTTGTGATAAGCGGATAAACCACGATAAGGTTTTTCCCATCTTCAAAATACTGACTTTCTTTTATGCTATCATTGGCATATAACGGTTATGTCGGGTGTAGCTATGCCATACAATACCCTTCGCGAGGGAAAAGCATAGCGGCGGACTTATCACCGTGTTTTTAGCACCCGGCGCCACATATGACATAAAAATATAAATAAATCAATATGTTATTTAAATAATTTTATATGAACCCCCATCAGAATCCATCCTTTTATGCATGATTCATTTGACCATTTTTTATATAAGATTGCCATGTATGAATAGAGCATAAAAAGCAAATCATGATGTGAATATTATAATGCATGTAAACGTTCAAATGAAATGAAAAGCAGCTATCATTCATAACAGTTCATAAATTTTATGATACGTTTTTATTACTCAAAAATCGCATTGTTTTAAAATTTAATCGTTTGAAATTTTCAATAACATACTTAAAGAGCACAGCTTGTTTTAAAGATTGGTTTGTTAATCGCATAAAAAGAAAAAATTAGCGTTCGCCAAAATTGGCGAGCGCAAAATCTAAACACGTTATAGTATCCTATAAGAGAGTAATCGTTTGAAACTTTTATAAGCTTATAGGTTTTAATTCATTAAAGGTGCATAAAGGATTTCAATATCGCTTTTAAAGCGCTTACTAAAAATTTAGAAAATGATAGGCAGTCATTATACAAACATATCATCACAACAGTTATGAAATTCAAAACGTTATATCTTATGATGCGAAAATCTTTTAATGAATATGGTTTATAGTGAGTTTTAAATGATGGAACTCTCTTCGCTTCCACAAAAAAATGGAGGCGAATAATGCCGTAGAAGTAGAATACTATATATACCTTAGACATGGTAACAATAAACGTTTTAAAGACTATAGTTTAAAAATACGAAACCAAATGGGGTCAATTCAAATTTGGAGGCACCTATTGAAACAAAGATAAGCAAGCAAAATTCAAAACCATTGTAATGTCATAAGACATGAGATTTTTCTAAATTTTGAGTCAAAAGTTACCCTGTTTAAAGAATGCTCTCTTTTAAAGATAACGAGCTCGAATTTGA
>NZ_JAQISY010000089.1:0-1918 GCF_028618465.1 Bartonella sp. MM73XJBT
TGCCTACATTTAGATCTCAACACAGAAAGCAACGACAAAACGAAAACAAAGACTCAAAACGTTCCCACTTTGATCTGTCACTTTCCATTCAATAATCAGTAGGGAGAGTAACTAACACTGAAATGTGTCTTTTTTATGTTTTGGATATGCTTTTCAAATTTTTTCATTGGAGAGTTTGTTATGAAAAAAATATCTGCCACATCAAAGAGACCTAGTTTGAAGGCTGTGCTTATTTCTCGGCATTTATCTTTGTTTACAAAGCTCTCGTTGGGAACAGCAATGGTTGCACTCTTATCAAGTGCGTCTCCTGTATTGGCGAAAAAAATTGATATAATAGACCAACAAGTTCTTCAAAGCATAGAGAAGGCAACAGCAGTTTATTCTCAAGGGAACGATAAAAGGATTACTGCTGCTTATGATAGTCAGAACAATGTTGATGTCTCTGATTTATCTAAGGTGGGTTATGTAACAGCACTCAATAAAGTAGGCGCAAAAGTAGGCGCAGCAAAAGTGAATGCCTCTGATGATTATGCAAATTTCCTAAATGATACACTTTGGGAGAAAAGCGATCAAAAAACATCACGACTCGTAAAGGTGTCAACTAAGAGTGGAAGTATTGGTGCAGGTGACGATGATTATGTGAATGTTATATCTCCCTTGAAAGCTTCTAGCGCATCAGTAGAAAACTATCCAACAAAACCGAGTGTAAGGAGTCTGGCAAGCACAAGAGGACTTGAAAGAGCTGGGACAAGTGCTACTTCCTTAGGCCCAGGGGCAAATGCAGCGGGTCAGCAAAGTGTTGCTATTGGTAACAAGGCACAAGCAACAGGAAAATTCGCCATAACTATGGGTGATCAGGCACAGGCGACAAAAGAAGACAGTATAGCTGTAGGTCGCATGGCGCATGCTTTGGGGAAAAGCAGTACCGCATTAGGTTCTGAATATAATGAGGAGAGTACACACGGGGATAGTGATTATACCACTGCGAAGGGTGATTATTCAACGGCTTTGGGTGCTGTTTCTAAAGCTTTGGAGTTTGGTACAACGGCTGTTGGGCATCGTGCATATGCAGCGAAAGAACATGCTATTTCTATAGGTTTTTATTCAGAAGCAAATGCAGAGAAAAGTATTGCTTTAGGTTCTAACGCAAAGGCAAATGGGGACAAATCTCTTGCTCTAGGCTTTCACGCAGAGGCAAAGGCATCTAGCACTATTGTTTTAGGTTCTGAAGCAGAGGCATCAGATTCTTTTAGTGTTATTATAGGTAATACGGGAAAGGTATCAGGTGGGTATAATATTGGGTTGGGTTATGGCGCAGAGGTATCAAAGATTTTTGGTATTGCTTTAGGCCATAATGCAAATGTGGCGGGGGATGGTGGTATTGCTTTAGGCGTTGAGGCAAAGGTCAAAGAAATGCGTGGTATTGCTTTAGGCTATAGCGCAGAGGTATCAAAGATTTATGGTACTGCTTTAGGTCCTCATGCAAATGTGGCGGGGGAGAACGGTCTTGCTTTAGGTTACGTATCTAAAGTGTTGGTTGATAATGGTGTTGCTATAGGTTCCACTTCTATATCCGATAGGGCTGCTGGTGTTGCAGGTTATACTTCTCTTTTGCAAGGATCAGCCACCAACACCGGAATTGAATGGAAAAGTACGAGAGGTGCAGTGAGTGTTGGTGATACTAGTAGGCAGATAACGAGGCAGATTACAGGCGTTGCAGCTGGGAGTGAAGATGCCGATGCAGTGAATGTTAGACAGTTAAAAGACTTAGAAGAAGTTGTAAGAAAGAACGGTTGGAAACTGTCTGTTGATGGTAAGAATGCGAAAACAGTGCTTTTAGACAGTGACATAGATTTTTCTGCTGGAAGTAAAAACTTTGCAATCACAAAAGGCGATAAAGATAATAACGTAAAATTTG
>NZ_JAQISY010000009.1:0-82715 GCF_028618465.1 Bartonella sp. MM73XJBT
GTTTAACACAAACCACAATTCCTGCTGAAAACGATTGTGCCGTTTCTTTCTATGGTAAAGTAAATGTTATTAAAACTTTTGCTGACAATAGTACAATACAGATTGGTGATACGTTCCATCTTGATCCTATGGAAGCGTCCCTTGAAGGTGGGCTTGGCGTGAATGCACAACTTTCACAGAACATCGCACTTCATGCTGATGTGAATTACCAACATAAACTGCAAAAAGCCGGTATATCAGGAATAAATCTTTCTGCTGGAATGCGGTACCGCTTTTAAAATCTTTGATCTTTATTTTTAAAATATAAGCAGCGCTGCAATGTCAACAGTGCTGCTTAATTTTGTGCATTACAAAAAATAATCAAACCTTGAATTTTTTAAGTCTTTAATCAAAAAATATATCAGGAGCATTTCTATGCATAAAAAGCATTTATTATTATGTACAGCCGCTTGTACTTTATTTTTTACTGATTTTAATGCAACTTATATAAGTAATGCCTCTGGTTTAAGCTCACAAACACGCCATGCACTTGAAGAAATTACCAAATTACCTGAACAACATCTCCATCTTACTTCTTTAATCAACACGCCAACGCAGGCAGAAAAAAATCTTGAGATGATAGCTTCTGGTGGCATGATGAGAGAAAACTCCCATCTTGGTCAAGCAGTTCAAAGTTCTATGGATCGTGTGAGAGATACCATTAACAGCTCTTTTTCTGCTGCTGGTCGCTATGGATCTGGAATGCATAACGAGATATTGGAGCGTGAACTTAGTGCTTTATCTGCAAATGCCATGGCTAACCAATACAATAAAGATTTACAGCATATGATAAATGCCCATGCAATAATTAACCAATCTAATCAAAACAAGCGATACAAAATGCTTCAAGAGAGATTGGATGAGGTAGAAAATAGAATTAACAGATATTTTTCAGGTATTGGTCGTTATGGAACTCCAGATCACAAAGATGAGCTGCAAAAGGCAAGAGATTCTGTTTATGCGCGCGCAATGGCTGATCAGTATAATAAGGATTGGCAATACATAATACAAACCAATGCCATACTTAGTGATCTCAACAAATCCCGCTTAAACATGACAGAAAACTTATTAAAAGGCTACGAGAAAGCCCTTTCTGATGCGTCACAGACAGCAGCAATACTTGATGCTGATAACCAACAGCGTGTTAATGCCGCGCACAAACAATGGATAAGAGAAGACAATCAAGAGTGGTATGAATTGCAAAATAAAGCGGAACTACTGCATAAAGCGGTAGCGATAGATAACGCTTTACAAGGACAAAACAAAAAACTTTCCGATACCATACGCACAGCAGTCATAGATGCTTGGAATGCCGATGCGATAAAAAATGTAAAGAGAAAAGGAGAACCTCCAGTATCCCCTCTTCCATCCAGAGAAAATAAATCCTCTCTTATCGAGCAAAATGCAAATAAAGGAAATTCTATCAGTAAGCTCTCTCCTGTTCATGCTACTCTAAAAGGTAAAGACAATACATCAGCAATAACAGATCCTCAAATTATCCCACAGCCTAAAACCAATAAAGATTTGCAAAAGGATGTGAATTCCAAAACAAACAGCTCATCATCAAAAACAACTCTTCCCCCATCACCAGATCATGTGAATTTGCCCACAAAAACTGAAGCTGCCACTCAAACTCCCGCTGATACTGAGAGAGCATCTAAAGAAGGGAAAGAAACCACAGCTTTATCTCATGACTTGTCTCATCCTGAAGAACAAAGCGAAATTCTCACCCCGCAAATAGCAAGCTATTTGGTCATGCCTCATGCACTGTTTTCCGTTGGATCTGCTGATGTAAAAAATCAAAATACATTATTAGACAATATACGAATAACAATGTTTGAAGCAAAAGATCATGAAGAAAAGGGATTTTTCTTTTCTACTTATGGGAAGAGGAGCATCTTCTCTTCCAGCTCTCATACACCACAAAATAGTGCTGATACCGATATCCGCTATGCGGCATTACAAGCAGGTCTGACATTAATAGTCTTAGAAGAACAAAATACCAGCACAGATTTTGGTTTTTTGGGGACATATGGAAAACTCGCTTTCACCCCAAAGAAGAAAGAAAGCGCGCAAAAGAATATGCTGAATAAATGGTCCCTTACCGCATATGGCAATATTCAACATGATAGTGGCGTCTATGCAAGTGTATTTCTTTCCTATGGACTCTTCAAGGGAGAGAGCCCAACTGCTCTCATGAAAAACACAAAAACATTGGCGGCTTCTGCTACCATTGGTCAAAAATTGCCAACCATTGTGGAGGAAATAATACTTGAACCACAAGCACAATTTGTTTACCAGCGTCTTATGCTTGGCATTCTTTCAAATGCAGAGAACTTTAAAATAAACATGGGCAATCCTGATCAGTGGTTACTGCGTATTGGTGGACGTTTAACACAAAACAAAGGCGATGCCGTTTCCTTTTATGGTAAAGTAAATATTATCAACACTTTCGGTAACAATAATACTATACAGATTGATAAAAAGAGTTTTCAGACTTCTCCTATAGGAACAAGCCTTGAAGGCGGTTTAGGTATTAATGCCCATTTATCACAAAATGTAGCGCTTCATGGTGATGTCAGTTATCAACATAAACTCAAAAAAGCTGGTGAATCTGCTATAAATGTATCTGCTGGAATGCGCTATCGCTTTTAAAAATACTTTTCTTCATATCTTGAAATATAAAGACCGTCCCATATGTTTTATTTTGTATTTTATAAAAAAACATAATGGGAGGAATCCCATTTTTTTCTGAGAGAGGGGGAGAGAAAATATTTAGGGATATATTTATATGAAGAAAAGCTTCTTATTATACACAGTTTCTGGAGTTCTCTTTTGCTCCTCTTCCAGCCTATCGTATGCCTACAATGAAATACTTACTCGACAACCCGCTATAAATTCTTTCTCTGTACAAACTACAGGCGACAGGACAAAAGCTACGAAGCAGAAGAGGAGTACATCTACAAGCTCCACAACTCCAGAAACGGTATCTACAACAAGACAAAGCATACCAGCGGGCGTCTCTTCATCTGGAAATACAATTCCTACAACTGCACACTCCAGCTCTAAAGCATTTGAAAAGCCTGCAGAAAATACTCCACCGCAAAATCCTTACCCCACAGAAGATAATGTTACGAGATCTATAACAACAGAAGGTGCTAAATCTAGAAGACGTCCATCCCCCTCCCATTCTTCTACAAGTCCAACTACAGAAGAGGCGTTATCGAGTTCCTCTGCTCCTACACAATCAATGCCTCCAAAACCAACATCAGAAGCACCACCAATGCCTACAAAATCTGAGGATTCAGAAACAGCAGCATCACCAGCTCTTGCAAACCTTAAAGCTGTAAGACCAACAGTGGGAGCACCTACAGACCCTAAGGGCACCAAACCAGAAATAAAAGAATTATCAGCCCATGCAAACCCTGAAGCTGTAAGACCAGCAGTGGGAGCACCACCAGCACCTGTGAAACCAATGCCTAAACAGCCAGTGCCCGAACAGCCTGTACAGCCTAAACAAGGTGAGAATAAACAAGCTAAAGTTGAAGCAAAGGAGGGGAAAACTTTAGAACTGCATGATACTGAAATTCAAGACAAATATTTTGCTGTATCCGCAGAGGGTGAAAATTCACTTGTCAAAATACACAGGGGAACAGTTGATGCAAATTTTGTTGCACTCAGTGCATCAGATGGGGGAGCAATTGAAGCTACAGGAATTACTGTAACAGCAGGATTAACTGGTTTGTTCAACATCAATGGTACAATTAATCTTAAAGATTCAACCATAACTGTTACAAGTGATTATGGGGCAAATGGTATTGTTTTCCGAAATGATCCATATTTTTCTTCCAGACAACGCCATGCACACAGTGCTGAAACAAAATCAGATATCAACAAAGAACAAAATCTTACCAATCAAGTAACCTTGGAAAACACAAAGCTTTTCGTTGAAAAAGGCGTTGCTATAAACATCTATGGATTAGATACGGATGCTCAAGTTTTCCTCAAAAATTCAGAAATCCATGCCGATCTTTTAGTAAAAAATACAAAACAGCTGGGAGGCGATATATATAGCCTCATCTTAATGGCAGATCATTCTGATTTAGAAGGGCGCGTAAGAACATTGGGTGAAAACCAAACCATTTTTGATCTTAAAAATGGTACGAAATGGCTTTTAAAAGCAAATAAAAATAGAGAACATAATGATAAAGATTCATCTGACTATGAACCGTTTGGTGCTCATGAAAGGACCTATTCTAACCTTTCTGCACTCAAGCTTACAGACAGCACGATTATGTTTGAAACGCCAATGGACGGACAGTACCAAACTTTGTTTGTAGGCCCTACCCCACGACAAGAGGAAAAAGAATCCGAAGATGGCAACGGATCTAATGCAGCAGTAGTTTATAGTGCAAAAGGGAGAGCAGAAGTTCATCTGA
The DNA here is from genome assembly GCF_028618465.1 of Bartonella sp. MM73XJBT. Taxonomy (NCBI): domain Bacteria; kingdom Pseudomonadati; phylum Pseudomonadota; class Alphaproteobacteria; order Hyphomicrobiales; family Bartonellaceae; genus Bartonella; species Bartonella sp. MM73XJBT. The sequence goes on from NZ_JAQISY010000009.1 coordinate 4,479, forward strand.
ACTCTCGGTGGAGAAGCCATTCTCCAGTGACCGAACAAGCAACTGACCGCCTTGTAATTCATGGTGATGTATCGGGAGTTACTACAATTCACGTCAATCTCTTGGAAAGCAATCAAAAAATGACCGATAGCCGATTGGTTTGGGGAGAGCAGATGCTGTCACATCCCGTCGAGTCCCATGGAATTTCACTCATTCAGGTTTCTGGTAAAGCCAATGAAAATTCCTTCAAATTAGCAGGAGATTATCTGACAATCGCTGGACTGCCTTATAAATATGTCCTAACCGGCTATGCACCAGGGGCATCCCATGAGAGCCAAAATCTCTTTGGTCAAAATAATCGTGATTTCTGGGATTTCCGCTTGCAAAATGATTACCTTGATAGGGACAAGAAAATCAGGGCTGTTTTACCACAGGTAGCAAATTATGTGGTAATGCCTAGTACTTTATTTTCCGCTGGATATGTTGATGTAAATAACCAAAACACATTGCTAGACAATATATATACAACAATATTTGCAGAAAAGCATAAGAAGAAGAATGCCATCTTTTTATCCTCCTATGGTGAAAAAGTTACCTTATCTTCTAACCGTGACCCACTCCATTATGGCTATGGCGCTGATATAAACTATAATGCCCTACAAGGTGGTGTCATATTAGCTGCGTTGGAAGGCAAAGATATCAGTACACATTTTGGTCTTTTAGGAACATACGGAAAGCTTTCCTTTACACCAAAGAGTATGGAAGATTCTGAAAAGACGACTCTTGATAAATGGTCTCTCACAGCCTATAGCGGCGTCAAACATAGCAATGGTTTATACGTAAACGCACTTCTTTCCTACGGAGCCTTGAGGGGGAATATTACCACACCTCTCATTGGAAATGCTGCAAAATTAGATGGTACTGAAATATTAAATGTATCTACGACAGTTGGTCAAAAATTAGCAACCGGTATGCAAGGGCTGATGTTTGAACCACAAGCACAATTTATTTATCAAAGTCTCATGTTTGATGTACTCTCCGATGCCAATAATTTTGAAGTTGATATGAATAATCCACATCAATGGTTGGTACGAATTGGTGGACGTTTAACGCAAACTCTCACCACCCTAGAAGAAGACAACACTGTTTCCTTCTATAGTAAATTGAATGTCATCAAAACCTTTGGTGATGGTGGAACAATAAAAATTGCTGATACATTTTATCTGGATCCCATGGGTTCCTCAATTGAAGGAGGTATTGGTTTTAATGCTTTCCTCTCTCAAAATATTGCTCTTCATGGTGATGTTAGTTACCGGCAGAAACTGCAAAAAGCCGGTGTATCTGGAACCAATTTCTCGGGCGGAATACGGTATAAATTCTAAAATAACATGAGTATCAATTTTCATAAAAGGCAGCATAAAATGCTGTCTTTTATGTATAAATCTCTGTTTTGCAAAAAAATATAAGAAAGTGCTAAAAAACTCTCCAATACCCAGGAAAAAACTTTTTTACGCAAAAGAATTTCTTACCTAAAACATATCGATTTATCATAATCATCTAGCGTTGTTCATATTCAAGAAAAGTCTCGAGTATCCTAGAATTCTCTTACGGAAAATCTCTCCCATGTTAAATCAAGTGGAACTATTCGTTTATACATTACAAGCGGAATAAGCATGGAGATAAAAACATGAAAGAAAGAACTAAAAATACTTCTCATGAACCGTTTTTAATTCAAGGGTTGCAGCAACTCTTGGAGGCTCGCAAATCTCTTGGCTCATACAATGTACAACGGCTTATTACAACTTCATCCTCTTACGAGCTAAAGAGCATTATAGCTTTAAGAAACAGCTCTTCTCCTGTAAGCATCAAAACCGCATAAATTATGATGCGCATATAAAATCTCCGCAAGAGATTAAATGATACACAACCGCGAGAGGGTGCCACAAGTTATATCATTCTCTTTATCCTTGAGAGCGTCCTGTATTAACGGAAGGTTCCCCAACACCCTCTATTTCTTTTGTACGAGCAGCAATTTGCATATCTTGTGAAAGATCGTTGATCGCATCTAAGTGTGTTTGCAACAATTTGCTATTACGATGTAATTTTTCCTGTAAATCTGATAATAAACTTTCGACCTCATTCTCAATATCTTCATTCATATAGCGTTTCACATCGCTTATAGATTTATTAAGGTCACGTAAGCCACGTATTTTACAGAGATTGATTTCTTCATAATCTGGAATACCACTGCTCTCTAGCATATTGCTTTCATAATCAACCACTTGTGCTAACCCTTTAACAGCAGCAACAAATTTTGTCATAGCCCAATCACGATCAATAAGATTGTTATCAAGGACTTTTGCTTTTGCTGCAAAACTCTCATCACCATATTGCACAACAGACATTTTTATTTCCCCTTCAACAGTATTGTTCAATCTTACTCTCAAATATCTAATAAGGGAGATTAAACAGCTTTCTTTTCAATGCTGATACACTCAATTGCGTTCATTGTGCGAATATTGCCCCGACAACAGCACGATAATCCTAAAAGCGTATACCTACTCGACTTTCAACACATTACTTTTACGACATGATATAAATTTCTTTGCTTTCAAATCATCCCTGACGCAATATCAATTCAATAAAACGCCATAAATCATTACACCAACAGGTGAGAGATATCGGAAAGTTCAAAATTTATTTTGCCTCTTTTATTCCGCCTATCTGAGACAAGAAACAATAATGCGTTACTCCCTATGCCAACAAAAATTTGTTGCATATAAAGGCTTAAACCTTTTAAGGTTTTAATATTTTAAAGATTGCAGCATTTTACCCTCCATAGCCTTTGGCATTCTATGCACCACTGTCCTCTGCCTTTTAGCATTCAGAAAACCAGTAAGCACACATTCAGAAAGATTCACTCTCCCATGCTGTTTTTTGTACACATACCATTTTATATGAGATACAAAAACAGCATTCCTTTTTGAACAAATCAATCACATACCAATATCAAAAGAGGCATTTTAAAATAGCTAAACAGCTATAAATCCCCCTTTTTCAATGATCATTCGCTTTTCTTTGCAATGATCGACTATATAAGATTTTTAAACTTCTTTCAAGAGTTCATGAAAAACACAGTCTGATAATCTTTCCATACTATAAGCTCTTAAAATGATTCTTCACGAACATTTTCAGTATTTTTATTGACAACCAAGCTCCTCGCAAACCACTCTACTCTAAACAGAGAGTTGGTTATTCATGCTGCCATCTCGTTACACTCACGCATACATAAAGAAAAAAATCATAAATTTCCTAACAAACAAAGCCCCTACTGCGAAGTGTTATTCCCAACACTCAAGATAAAGCTATACTGTTGCTCTTTTCCTTCACTGATCATCTTTGCTCTTTCTTCATAAAACAGCTTGAACGGATCTTGTTTTCTGTAAAATAAAACAGAAAACGTGTTTAAAAAGACTTTTTATCAGACGAGGCTTACACATAAAAAATAAAGCAACACCATCAGTTTTAACTGTTTCTATGTTCCACAGTGCTCAGTTCCTCACATCGTCACATGAAAAAAGAACAATTTTAAACCTGCCGCAAATATTGTATCACCATATATTACAGACTGTAATAGACTGTTATTCATAAAGCCCTGTACTCCCAAGAACAGAAAGAGGTTCTTATGGCTGATATCATAAAAACTGCTATGCTTTATTCAACATTGATTGTCACCAGCAATGCTTTTGTTGTGTTCGTCCTTATAATAACAATGCATTGATTTATAATCATAAATTGTCATTTTTAAACTTGAACACAATTCCGAATATCGTAAGATTTTCTCATCACAGCCCCTCTCATATTGAATCAATGAAGATCACTTGCTTGCACATCAAAACGGGGTTGGTGTGTGGGTAAAAACTGTACAAGAAAGAAGTAAAAACGTCTCTTATGAATGCTCTCAAATGCAAGGGCTGTCGCAACATTGGAAGCTGCCAAAGTGAATACTGATGCCAGTTTGCTGCTTCATAAGCGTAAAGATGGTGGTATCAATGGCTTTATTGTTATACCATTCACAGACGCTATCGTGAAATGGGACGAGGAGCGTTGAAAAATGTTTCTTTAAAACAAGCCGTGAATTGCAAACCAATAGAAACACTATAGGCATATTCTGTTAAGTCTTTGTTATAACCTGCGCAATTTAGCGCTTTAACCTTAATATCAAAGAGAAGTTTGAAAGCAGCAAGATTATTCATAGACCAAACTATCACTTTTCAGTCTTTTCACGTTACTATGTGCTTTTAGAGGCATTTTGCACAGTTACAACCAATATTTATTCTTCCTGAATGATCCTATGAAATTGATAACCTCCTAAAAACAAGACTCTTATCCTTCCACTCATCTGCACAAAATTGATTTTTTTAAAAAGAGTTCTAATGGATATAATATATTGATTTATAATGATAATTTACGGTTATTCATCTGAAAAAACAACACCAAATATCGGAGGTTTCTCTCATTTCATCCCCCTATATCAAGCAACATCTTTCGCTTGCGCATGGTACACAGAATGAACCTATGGATAAAAACATCAAAAAATAGCTAAAAATGCCTGTCATAAACGCTCTCAGATACCAAAAACTGCACACATTGGCAGCGAACAAAGAGTACGATAGTGCTTGGGGCTATTACTGACCTATCTGGCTGTTACTGACCACACCTTCATAAACGTACCAGCCATCTCCTGAATATTCTTACCTTAGGCTGATATTTTTTATGAAGGAAAAAGAAAACTGAAATCAGAGAGAGATAACATGATCAATATGCATAAATATACTTACCGTACTAAAACAAATCTTTTACAACACGACGAATAATTTTCGCATTCTCCTATAATGAGAAGAGAAGATTCTAAAACCTCATTGGTTATAAAGCACATGAAGGGAGTACTCATTGTGCTGATATGATTTGAGATGCAAATTTGTTTTTCTCACAAAAGCTACTAAAGCTTGCTTTCTAAAAAGAAAAAAACTCGACAATAGAGAAGAGGTTTTTCATTTATTGAAAGTTTTCTCTTTGCAGTTCAAAGCAAAACGATCTCTCACTTACAGCAAAGAAAACAACATTGTCATAATTATTTTTAAGAGCTTCACAGCTGTCCTTTTGTGCTCGGATTAACAAAGTCTGAACACAATATTTAATCTCCCAAAAGACGTTATTTTTCCTCTTGTTCTAAATTCTTACAATTTTGAAATAATTAAAATGATAAGCTTAATCAAATTCACGACTTGCTCGCAAAACATTTTTACAATCTCAGATGCCTGAAAAGCTGGACCTGCAGACTCACATTTCTTATACCATTTGTCGAGTAGTTCTCCATCTTTCTTAAATTCTTAGACGCTGTAAGTTCTTTCTTTACAACCAACAATGGCAAATCCAGTGCAAAGCAGCAATGCTACAATAATGGCTTTATTCATCAGTAAATTCCCCTTTTTCAAATTTACAAAATTTGGGCACAATTTAGTGTCCCATAAAAAGCTCCATATACGCTTGGCGAAGGTTTTTACAATTTTGAGATGACTTTAGCGGTGAATCGTCCTTCTCACATTTTTTTGCCCATTCCTCATACAATTTTTCATTTGTTTTAAACTCTTCGACGCTGTAGGTTTTTTCACAACCAACAACGGCAATCCCAGTACAAAGCAGCAATGCTATTATAATGACTTTATTCATGATTTAATTGCTCTCCTTTTTCTCTTTCATTTTTTTCTCGTCGTCCTTTCCAGAGCCAAAGCTCCCCCATTTTTTACGAGTTTCAAATTCAGCCTGTTCTGCGTTTTTACAATTTTTTGAATCGAAATTCCCCTCAATAAAACATTTCTCTAACCATTGATTGAGTAATTTGGGATCTTTTTTAAATTCCTCCACACTGTAGGTTTTCTCGCAACCAGCAACGGCAAACCCAGTACAAAGCAGCAATGCTGTGATAATGATTTTATTCATCAGTAAATTCCCCTTTTTTCAAATTTACAAAATTTAGGCATAACCCAGCGGCCTATAAAAAGTTGCAAATTCATCCCATCGTGTGTTTTCATCATTTAAACCCGTCTATGCACGCAATTTTTATAACCAATAAAAGCTGGTCCAGTGCCAAAAAGCATGCTCCCATCCAAGATTTCTTATCATTTAATGATTATCTTGTTGTTTCTCAGTTTCATTTTTCTTGAGACCTTCACGAAGCTCCTTGGCAAGATTTTTATAATGTTCTTGAAAAAGCTCCATATCGGCTTGGATAACATTTTGACAATTTTTGGATGTCATGGCAGAAGAGAAGCCCATCTTTTCACATTTCTTTCCCCATTCTTCCATCAATTTTTTATCTTTTTTAAAATCTGCTACGCTATAGTCTTTTTCGCAACCAGCAACAGAAAATCCAGTGCAAAGCAGCAATGCTGCAATAACGACTTTATTCATCAGTAAATTCCCCTTTTTCCTTCTCACTTAACAAAATAATGTGTTTCACATACTCTCTGTATCGCCCTTAAAACAGATTTCTTTTATGAATGCGCAAAACGGCAAGGTAAATATATTGAACCATCATAGCCGCTTGTCTTTTAAACTTGCATTTTAAAGATGTGTATTTGTTATATGCCCTGCACAGCACTCTATTGTGAAGTTCTTGAACTTTCATACAATTTTAAAACCTTCGCACTGTTCAAGAAGCTTTACACTTCTTTTCTGTCGTACCACGTCATTATGAGACATAAAATAATATGAATATCTTCATTGACCACTTGGTGTGCTTATAATCATGACGATAAATCAGCCAACAAAAACAACATCTTCTCCAATTCACTGATTGCACTCTCATCATTCTGAAATCACCGGAAAAGTAAAGCAAGCTTTGATACAATTCCCCCCTGCATTGACAACAATACCAATAGAAATACTCAACAAGCAACCTGATATGTTCAAAAAGAACAGAGAAATTGGACTCTATCCCTCAAAAAGCATAACAACTCATAATATCACTCCCTTAAACAGTACAGATGTAAAAAACAATATCAAGAAAACGATAAATAAGTTCTTTTATGTATTGAGAAAGAATAGATCTTACCAAGCACCAATATCAGTGAACGAATGAATTCTTTTTCTCCCCTCTAAAGTCTAATAAAATAAGTGCTGAAAAAATAATCAGCACTCCCACTTAGATTACGGTCTTAGCTTTTTTATCATAAAATAAACAAGAAATAACTTCGCATTTAAAAACATTATCAACACAATTCTCTAGAAAGTTGTCCTCAGTTATAGATGATAACAAGCAATATGACTTTACAAATGATCACCATCACAGATGAAAGACAAAAAGAGTTGTTCGCCATATTTGATCATATAATATTGAAATCTGTGAAATACAGCCCTTTACCTCGCTTGGTGGAATGACGTGGCAGAGTGGAAAAAAATCTTTTTTGTTATCAGATTGTGCCTTTGTCATCAGAGCGTTTTGTTTGAACAAGCCAAGAAGGCTTTTAGAAAAATACCATCATTCGCAAAAATCACGATGCGCAAGTGTTTTATTCATGAAGCTGAATTTGCAGGACCCAAAAAAACATCACGCTCAAATTTCACAGATAGATGATATGCTTTCCTTTCTCCATTTGCATATCGCCCTATCTTTTATGACTGCGAGAATAAATCTCACATCAAAAGTGCTCACTTTCATTCGCACCACCCAACATCTATTCTCTTAAATATCATTTATGTTCCATACATACAAAATAACGCGCCAAGTGCAGATTTATTCAACCCAGCTCTTTGAAAGGATGCGGAAGAATAGAGTCGTCAGCTATAATGCACAATTACAACATAGCTCCCCCTAAACGGTATCTTTATAATATCTCTTTGTGAGAAAGATAAAAGAAGCCCGTAAAAACGTATTATCGTGTATCATTTTTTACACTTTTCCGTATTTTTGTGCAAGCAATTCGCGCACCTCATCAGCCATTTTCGTTCCACGACTTGCACAACTCACCTTAATCAAACGATGTAAACTTTCCGGTATATCAATTGTGAGACGTTTCATCCCTCCATCCATGCTGCCTTTATTATTTCCAACCCATGCATCCGCCGTTAAAGGAATGGTTTTATTGGTTGGCTTCGTGCCAATCTTAATTTTTTTATTCATCGTGCTAACTCCTTGATTTCCGCTGCAACAGCTTCAATCTCTGCTGCGGCTGGACCTTGCTTATCAACTTCATAAACGGCTTTCCCCTGTGCCACAGCTTCTGCAAAAATCACGCGCTGGGCAATGCTGGCAGAAAGAACATCTACAGGATACACTCCAAGAGCTTCACTCACATCACGCCCTATCGCTGTATTGACTATTTTACGATTAATAACAAAAGCAGATTGCAAGTTTTCTTTATAGACTCGAGCTTCATCAAGGAGCTTTACAATTCCATCTGCTGCCCAAATATCATAGGGACTAGGCTGCACAGGAATGAGGACAAAATCCGAAGCCATAAGAGCACTACGCGCAAGATCCGTTACGCGTGGAGGACCATCAATAATAATATGATCGTAATGATGACCAATCTGGGTAATCTCTTTATGAATCGTTGCGCGCGGCAAACCAACAACCGAAAACAAGGGTTCGCCTTCACGAGCCGCCGCCCAATCCAATGCACTTCCCTGCGGATCACCATCAATGAGCAACACACGTGCTCCAGCCCGTGCAAAACTAGCAGCAAGGTTTACGCTCAAGGTAGTTTTTCCTACCCCTCCCTTTTGATTCAAGAGTCCAATAATCATGAATTACGTCTTTCCGCTTTATCGTTTTTACGATTATACAGAAAAACACAAGAGAAGCAAGCATCGAACCCACACAAACCATCAGTTCCCTTCTTTATAAGAAAAGCAATGGCTCCCAATTTTCCTTTATAACGTTGTAGAAAACATCATAAAAACAGTAATTGAGAGACAAACAAGAATAAACGAACAACAAATTCTTCCTGATATTTTTAACCAGTGCCAAAATCCGTATAGAAAGCATCAAATCTCAGCACAAACAAACTTTAAAACGATTATCTCTAACCGCTCTCATCAAGAAGAGTCGCATCAACCTGATTTCCCGTTATAAAAGCAACAACACACCCAACAAGCACCATTGCCTCCATTGAATGCTTAAAGCATACTCCCCCTTCTGTAAGTTGATATAAACCACTCAACGAAAAAGAGCATATTTTTAAAAACACAGGTATTCGCTAGCGAATTTATGAATACAACTCCGCATTGCCCACCTCGCACAAAGCATCTTTGCTAAAACAACAACGAACCACACAATATCGTATAAAAATTGAGAAAAAACATTCAGAATTGAACCATTTTTTGAGTATCCCTCCCAAAACAATCCTTCTAGAAAAGGCTCCCACACATTCACAGAGCAAATAATAGCAAAAGCCATCATACTCCCCTTCCCTGTTACAGCTATCTTGCCTGAAAACACCTTGAAAAAGCATATGAAATTGAAACGCTTTTATCCACTTGCACCTTTTTTTTACAACGTGCAAGCAAACAACTTTTAAAATTGATACGAGAGAAATAAACGCAAAAAAGAGGGCTCTCTTTAGCGTTCTCACTTTACAGAAGAAGGGCAATAAACTATCCAATATCAATCAGACAGTTCATCAATATAAGAGAGAACATGTTGGAAATAAAACGCCTCATACAGCACAATGTATTTTTTCAAAACTACATCTATTTTTCTGGATGAAGGAACGTTTTTCAAAGAGAGAGAACAACACACCCTTAAGATGTTCTCTGCTATCAAAGAACATCTTAAATTGTTATGAGGAATAAACAAATATGCACTTGCAACAAATTGACCCAGATATTTTTATCAGCGCCCAAATTAGCGTTGAAAATATCAAAACATTAGCACAAGCAGGCTTTAAAACGATTATCTGTAACCGCCCCGACCAAGAAGAGCCCCATCAACCTGATTTTTCCATCATTAAAGCAGCAGCATGTGAGTATGGCATAACAGCACATCATATCCCTATCGTACCACCAATCATAAACCGGTCAGAGATTGAAACTATGAAAACAATTTTAAAAACAGCATCTTTGCCTCTTCTCGCCTATTGCCACCACGGAACACGCTCTATGCATCTTTATCGCTTAGCCCGTCTTTAATCCCTTGCCTTATAGATAAAAAACAAACCATCATTTAAAACTCTAAAAAATAAGTTTTTATAAAATTCTGCAATCAAATACCACGCGGACAATCTTAAAACAGCAGGTTGTCTTCAGCGATTGCCACTACGAAATATGCTCCCTCCATCTTGATCAATGAGCCTGCTTTTCATCGCTTGTCTTAACAGATCATAAAGAAACAAGCTGTAAAGTTTTAAAGCCATAGAATCTCATAAAGTTATGCAAAAGATCAAAAACAATGCCAAAATCAGATCTCCAGATATTCGATACCCCTTCCCAACAGCGCAAAAAGCACATATTTCATGATATTTTAGAATATATTTTCGTGATTATAGTCAGCTTAACGGCTATTTTTGCTGCTCTTCTTTCTTTTTCAACTCAATTTAAGGCATATTTTTAAAAGTAAGCAGCCTATCCAAAGGTGATAATGGTTGTGCTTTTGCTAAAATTGCTTTTGCTGCTTTTTCATCACGTTGCATTTGCGCAATCAAAGGCTCTAGCCCATCAAATTTTTCTTGTCCTCGCAAAAATTGAAAGAAAGAAACGGTGCAACTTTCTCCATAAAGATTATCGTTAAAATCAAACAGATAGGTTTCTAACAAGGGAGCACCATCTTCTACAACCGTTGGACGACAGCCAAAACTTGCAACGCCATCATGTAAGACACCGTTAGCACGACGCAATCGCACGGCATAAACACCATGCGCTAAATTGGCTTGAGAAGGAAGTACTTGATTAGCGGTTGGAAATCCCAACAGGCGACCAAGTTGCTCACCTTGGATAACATTTGAGCGCACCCGATAATGATAGCCCAACAAATGAGCTGCTTTTTTCACCTCACCTTGGGAGAGAAGCTTACGAATAGAACTAGAGGAAATGATCAACGGTTGCTGATCCTGTTTGCTCGATAGGCAAGGAATTTGCACAACCTCAAAACCACATTCTTTTCCCCTTTGAGAAAGCAGCTGTGCATTTCCACTTTTTTTGTGACCAAATTGAAAATTTTCACCCGTTACCACCACACAAACATCAAAAGCTTCCTTTAAAATCGCATAAATAAATTGCTCTGCTGAAAGAGTAGCAAAATGCGCATCAAAGGGCTGTTCAATGACACCATTAAACCCGAGGATTTTAAAAATTTCGGCTTTTTCAGCCGCTTCTGTCAAGCGATCCACAGGAGCTGCGGGCTGGAAAAAACTTCTTGGATGCGGTTCAAAGGTTAAGACAACAGCGGGCTTATTTTTGAGACGCGCTAAATCAAGCGCTTTTTGCAGCACCATCTGATGTCCACAATGAACACCATCAAAATTTCCAAGTGCCAACACGGCTCCCCGCCAAGCCATAGGAAGCTTATGAACCCCCTGAAGACGCAAAAAATCAGACATTACTGAAGTGCCCACATAATTGCTTGAGGCTTATAGCCATGACGTTCAAGAAAAGATTGCAATGCTTGCTTATCCACCACACCATTTTGCATATAGTCATAACGATGAATACCACCCATGATATAGAGAACATCAAGACCAAAATGCGCTGCACCTTTAACATCGGTCAAAAGCCCATCACCAATAGCCAAAACCTGACTTTTTTCTACTGTTCCGCGTATTTTTTCCAATTTTTCAAAGGCACATTCATAAATAGGCGCATGGGGTTTTCCAGCAATACGCACCTCACCTCCTAATTGTTGGTAAAGACGCGCCAATGCACCAGCACACCAAAATTCCTGATTGCCATAATGAACAATCACATCGGGATTGGCGCAAATAAAGGGCAAATTCCGCGCACGCATACGCAAAAACATTTCCTTATAAGCGGCTGGTTCTTCATCAAAATCGTCCAGAAAACCACTACACACCACCACAGAAGCTTCCCATTCTTCCACCAATTCGCAATCCAATCCTTCAAACAACATCAAATCACGTTGTTGACCAATGAAAAACACTTTACGCGATGCAGCACGAATAAGATCGCGGGTGACATCCCCTGAAGTGATAATAGCATCATAATAATCGCTATGAACGTTCATATTATGCAACTGAGCAATAACATCTTTCCGTGGTCGAGGTGAATTGGTCAAAAAAATGACATTTTTTCCCATTTGCCGAATTTTGTACAACACCTTCAATGCCGGTTCAAATGCATGCACACCGTTGTGCACGACACCCCACACATCACAAAAAACAGCATCGTAATGCGCTATAACAGTCTCAATATGGGTAAGTTCATTCATGTTGACCTCTTTATCTCCCTGCCATTTATCAAACTGTCTTTTGCTTTAAAACTCCTTATCGAAAGAGTATTGTTCTGTCATCTACTTTCCCACTGTTTTTTCGCCTGTATTAAACGCCTCATTCCCTATAGGGAGTCATGAGAAATAATAAAACCCATAAAGTTATCGTTGCACGGTGCGAATTCATGCCCCATATCAAAAGCGGAGCATTCTGCAAAAGTACTTTTCTCATAAAAACTTCAATTCTTAAGAATCGCTGTCTTGATACAGTTTTTGATCTTAAATATTCAAGTTATTCTTTTGCAAAAAACCACGAAAACTTTGAAGAAGAAAACCTTTTAAAAGAAAAAGTTCCCCTACTCTAAAGCACATAGACAAGTACAAAGAGAACAGACAGCAGAGAAATGATGGGCTATTGTATACAATACAATGACAATACAGCTGAAAAGAATACCATAGATTGGAGTAAGAGAGCTTAATATTTGGGATTTATTTTTTCCAAGATTCTTTTATGATAGAGCAATATGATGCGATCACAAAAACTTTGCGAGAAGAGTTTTTGATGTTTCTGAAAAAAATCTTTCTCCACACAAGAAGGCATTGATTTATAGGGATAATCCACATGCCTATTGAATAAGAGAGCCGTATATTCTAAAACTTTTTCATTGCAAATTTCTCCCATGGAACATCAATAAAAACCATCCCCCTGCACGCCATAAGCGCGATAAACCTATGGATAAAATTGTACAACAAAGCAGTAAAAATGCCTCTTATGAATTGTTTTAAACACCAAGGGCTATAGCACGACATGGGGGGTGAGCAAAGTGAGTGATGATACCGATCTATGACTGCAAAGAATGATCGGTTTTCTTGGTTTTTTCTGTATATTTCTAGAATGAGAAATCAATGAAATAAATTGAAATGATCAGTACCCTCCTCTGTTCTTTACTCAAACTCTTCCATTCTTTGGGCTCTTTAAAGGAAGCAAAATCAGCATACTATACTTTTTGCACGGCAAATGAGAAGTCATCTACTGATGAGAAAAAGCAAAAAACACGAGGAGTATCCATCATTCACTTTTATGATAACCAACAGCATCTCTCTCCATCCCCCCTCACCCCTGACATAACCTCTCACACATCCAGTTTTGGCTTTTACATCTGTGATAAAGTAACAGTTGCATATTTTATTTCTGCCATGTAATGAAAAATGCAGTGAAAGATAAACAAAGTTGTGCCTATTAAATGGAGAAATCAAAGGGGGGATAATGGAAGATTTGATCACGCGTCAAGAAATCGAAGAAGAAGTAGAAGAAATAAATTCAGAACCAGAACGAGAGATCTTACGCCGCATCCACTGGAAAAGACATAAGATACGGATCTACTCCATTTTCCTTTTTCTCTATACTATTCGTGGATGGGTTAAACGCATATTAGGAATCATAGCAGGAATAAGCTTTGTTATGCTCATTGCGGATATTCTCGTTTACTGGTTATTATCATTTGACGCTGAAGTAGTACAATTTAGAGCACCTTTCATAATCACAACAATTATATTGATAATCCTCACTTGTAGTGCTGTAGCTCTCAGTTGGTTTTATGACATGCTTTTATTTCGTTTTGCACCACCCGATATTCGTCTGATGCTCTTTGATTAAATTTACGCGACACACTCTCAACAGCACTCACACACAGCACGGTTAACAAAAAACGACTTAACCGTGCTGGTCTTTGTTCTTATCTTTCAGTTTGTTTTAAAATCTTTAAGGATCAATGGGATTATAGCTGCCATGGTCTCTTCTCCACTCTTCTGGCTGGTCAAATTCACTAGACCATAATCCCACTTGTGCTTTTTGCGCAGCAGATTGTAAGTTTTTATAATCTGCTGGTGAGGGAAAATGCTGCTGATCTTTCGTCAATACCATCATGCCTTCTGCAAGCCCCAAGCGCGCCAAATCAACCCCATCAACAAAACATTGTGCATAATGAACTTGTTGAAGAACACGCGTTTGCCGACAAGTAATATTTTTATCGATTGTTTTTGCCACAAGCCATGCTGTGACAAAAGCCCCACAGGGCCACTTAATTCCATGGCGTGAGGCAAATTGCCGCGTTTCACATGTTTCAACACCATATAATCGGATATTGCGCACGATTCTTTTTCTCCACCCCTCATCCATAGGCGTGATCATTTTAAAAGTAACACCGCTTGTCACCTGTATAGCACCAGAATAAACGGGGACATTTTCTTCATAAAATTCTGTTGATAATGATTCTAAAGATAAAGGCATTTCTTGTTTATGATCATGATCCCGTACTGTTAAATCTGGTTCTTGAAACTGTTTTTCCACGGTCTTTTTTATTTTTTGCACAACAGGATTTTCCATAACATCTTCAGAATTTTCACGAAAATAAAAAACAGCCGCAAGAATAATATAGATAAAAATCAGATATTTAAATGCTGATCGAAAAGTTTTTTTTAAAAATATCATTTTGAATATTATAAAGAATTTTGTTTAGTTTACTCTAAATAAAGAAAATACTATAAATGAAACAGTAGCATTTTTAATTTGTTTCTATTATACATTACATATTAATTAATATTGGGCAATTTTATTCTATTAACACGCGGGGACATTTCCATGCTGAAAACAAATAATCATTCTACGAATAGCCATGCTTTATCCAAATTAGCCTTTTCAAACACCCAAAAGAAATGGTTAACAACAATACTGATGTTATTCATTGCCTTTATAGCACTAAGCGAGCCAGCATTTGCAGAGGGCTTTGGAAAAATCGACGATGCTCTTAAAAAAATAGTTGAAGCTTTAACAGGAGCCATTGCAAGATCGATAGCCACCATTGCCGTTGCTGGTGTTGGGCTTGCTTGGATTGCTGGTTATGTTGAAATGCGCAAAGCATTTTTTGTTTGTGTTGGTATTGGCATTGTTATGGGTGCGTCGCAAATCGTATCGATGCTTTCCAATTAAGTGACTGACTTTAGCATTTTCAAAAATCATGAAAGAGCGCGATAAGCTAACGGAAGATACGTTGTTTCTCGCTTGCACCCGTCCTGCAATGATTGCAGGTGTAACGGTGGAAGCTATGGGGTTAAATGCTATGGGAACAATGATATTGTTTATTATGACAAGCAATTTTTTCCTTATAACCTTTGGTGTTACGACACACTTTATATTTAAGGAAATTCTCAAACACGACCATAATAAATTTCGTATCCTCCTAACATGGCAAAAGACACACCTCTTTGCTAGAAATTCTAGTCTATGGGGTGGGGGAAGTCTTTCTCCATTACGATTAATTCGTAATTATGAGGAATTGAAATGAAAACACTAGAGCGCAAGCGTGAAAAACAACCGGAATCCATTATTCCTTATGTGCGTCATGTCAACAAGCATGTGATCGCACTGGATTCACGCGCGCTCATGATGGTTGTGAAACTTGAAGGAATTAACTTTGAGACAGCCGATATTATTGATCTCAATGTACTTCATGAACAGTTAAACAACTTGTTTAAGAATATCGCTGATGAACGTATTGCCATTTATAGCCATATTATCAGAAAGCGTGAGACGGTTTATCCGGATGGTACTTTTAGATCAGCATTTGCCAAACAGTTAGATGACAAATACCGTGAACGGATGGTTTCTCAAGAACTTTATCGGAATGATCTTTATCTTTCCATTTTGTGGAATCCCCATGTCGATAAAGCAGATAAATTAGCGGAATTTTTCAAACGTTTAGGCAAAGCAAAAGCGGAAAAAACGGAAGTTGATGAAGAATCCATTCGCAAGCTTGAAGATGTTACCACGGATATTGTTCAAAATTTAGAGCGCTATGGTGCAAAAAGGCTGAGCCTTTATGAACATGAAGGCAATATTTATTCACAGCAAAGTGAATTTATTCACCAATTGGTAGGAGGTCGTCGTGAACGTGTGCCTCTGACATGGGGAACGATAGCCTCCTCTGTTTATTCAGACCGTCTGATTTTCGGTAAAGAAGTGATAGAAATACGCTATGAGGCAGGGCAAAGATTTGCCGGTATGTTTGGTTGGAAAGAATATCCAGCAAAGACCAGAGCAGGCATGACAGATGGTCTTCTCACCCTACCCTTTGAATTTATTTTTACCCAATCCTTTGTCTTTAAAAGCAAAAACATTGCCAAACAGATTATGGGACGCAAGCAAAATCAAATGGTCAATGCAGGAGATCGCGCCGGCTCACAAATTATGGAATTGGATGATGCACTAGATGATCTTGAATCCAACCGTTTTGTTTTAGGCGAGCATCATTTATCCTTAGCTGTTTTTGCTGATAGCACCCAAGAATTAGCAGATAATCTTGCCAAAGCTCGCTCTCGTCTCACCGATGGCGGCGCTGTGATTGCACGGGAAGATCTTGGTCTTGCGGCAGCGTGGTGGGCACAATTGCCTGGAAATTATGCCTATCGCATCCGCTCTGGTGCCATTACCAGCCGCAATTATGCTGCTCTTTCTCCTTTTCATTCCTTTCCAGTTGGCAAAATAGATGGCAATGTATGGGGACCAGCGGTAGCATTGATGAAAACCTCTGCTGGCTCACCCTTTTATTTTAATTTTCACTTTGGCGATTTAGGCAACACCTTTGTCTGTGGTCCCTCTGGTTCTGGGAAAACCGTCATTGTTAACTTTCTTCTTGCGCAACTGCAAAAACATGATCCCCATATGGTCTTTTTTGATAAAGACCGTGGAGCAGAACTTTTTGTCAGAGCGGGCGGCGGCACCTATATGCCCTTGAAAAATGGTAAACCAACAGGGATAGCGCCGTTAAAAGGCTTAGACTATAACAATCCAGCAGACAGAGTCTTTTTGCGGCAATGGATTACCAAACTTGTTTCTGCAGAGGGGCAAAAGATTAGTGAATCCGAAAGACAAGACATTGCTGCAGCCGTTGACCAACTCGCCCTCTTGCCAAGAGAACAACGCACAATTTCTGCTCTGCAAATGTTTTTTGACACCACGCACAGAGAAGGCATAGCAGGGCGTTTAGAGCGATGGTGCAAGGGCAATGCCTTGGGCTGGGTTTTTGACAATCCTGATGACGACATAGGGATTAATGCAAAATTTATTGGTTATGATATGACCGATTTTTTGGACAATGACGAAATTCGTCCCCCGTTAATGATGTATCTCTTTCATAGAATTCTGTCTCTGATTGACGGGCGTCGTATTATCATTGTCATTGATGAGTTTTGGAAAGCCCTAGAGGATGATTCCTTTAAAGCCTTTGCGCAAGATAGGCTGAAGACCATTCGCAAACAGAATGGCTTGATGTTATTTGCCACGCAATCGCCCAAAGATGCGCTCAATTCAACAATTGCCCACACCATTATAGAGCAATGCCCAACCCAGATTTATTTTCCCAACCAAAAGGGAAATCACGCTGATTATGTAGAGGGTTTTAAATTATCCGAAAGAGAATTCAACCTGATACAAACAGAATTAAGCCGTGAGTCACGGCGTTTTCTCATCAAACAGGGGCAAAGTTCTGTTGTAGCAGAGCTGAATTTACGTGGCTTTGATGATGAAATAGCCATCCTAAGCGGCACCACCAAAAACATTGAACTTTTAGAAACCATCATGGATGAAGTTGGTGAATCTCCAGAAAAATGGCTTCCTCTTTTTCAAGAAAGGTCGAAACAATGAAAAAACTTTTATGGGCAACAGCCTTCTGCACAATTTCTTTTGGACCTCAAGCAAATGCATTTGGCGGTGGTCCCTTTGATTATGAAATACTGCAGCAAAACATAGGACAATTTAATCAATTAAAAGAACAGTTTAAAAAATTACAGGATCAACTTGATCAAATGAAACAATTATATAGCTCCTTAAATGTCAAGCCTGATATCTCGGCATTGAAAGACCTGTTCAACAAGCAGGGGAGCAATGGCGCCCTGCCTTCTGATTTTAACCATTTTCAACAATCGATGGGCAGCGGTGGTGGTGGCGGCAGCAAAAACGCGCAAAAATGGCAAGAAGAACTCTTATACAAAGAGCCCGCGGGGGGCGCAGGGTCAAAAGAGGCAGTGGATGCTTTTTACGCAGAGGAAGTGAAAAAAGCACAACAGCGCATGGTAGGGCAAGCGGCAAAAGGCCAAGATGTTTATGAAGAAGCCAGTGAAACACAAAAAAACATTAACAAACTTCTTGATAAACTTGGCAGTACAAAAGACGCTGGGGAAATTCAAGGCATTCAAGCACAACTAGAAGCGATACAAGCGAAACTGCAAACGCAAGTCCTCCAAATGCAAGCCACAGCAATGATTCAACAAGCAGAAGACAAAGCTGCAGAAAAACGTGAAATGGAAGAATTTAAAGCACGATACAAAGCTTTTGCCAAAAAACTCCGTGGTCAATAAAAGTAAAAAAGAGGAGCTTGAATATGAACAAAATCATCATCACCACATTGCTACTTTGCACAGGTCTTATCACTGCTGGATGCGAAAAAACCTACAGTGTAGAAGAGTTTAAAAAAGACAAAAAACTGATGGAAGAAGTATTAGTGAAATGTTTGACATCAGGGGATCTCAAATCAAAAAATTGTAAAAACGCAGAGCAAGCTGAACTAGAAACTCGTAAAAAATGGGGCAGTTTTGGCTCTACAAATGACAATCAGCAAAAATCTGAAAAACAAGAGGACAATCATTGATCATGAACAAAGTCATTCTCACCGCACTATTGCTTTGCACGGGAATTGTCACCGCTGGATGTGAAAAAACTTATAGCGTAGCAGAATTTAAAAAAGATCGAAAATTGATGGAAGAATGGGGCGCAAGATGTGGCTTCACAGGAACTTCGAAAAATTGTGAAAACCTAAGATTAGCAGCACTTGAACTTGACAAAGAACGTCGGGAAAAAGCTGCAGAGAGAATTAGTAAACACAACGAAGAGCTTCGTGATGCTATGGAAAAATTTAAAGCCGAAATGCGTGCTCAAAGTGAAAAAAGTGAAGCTGAATATCAAAAAAGAAAAGCCGAACAAAAAGCAAAAGAACAAGCTGAACAAAAACAGGACAGTAATTGAATGATAGACCGAAATATTTATGGCAACATTCTGTCTGTGCCCTAGATTTGTCATCACGGGTTACAAAAACCTAAAGCACAGAGCATAATTTAAAAATTGTGCTCAAACCAAAAACTGAAAGAAAGAAGGGGAAATATTCATGAATAAAGTTCTCATAACAACATTACTACTTTGCACTGGAATTATCACTGCTGGTTGCGAAAAAACCTATAGCGTCGCAGAATTTAAAAAAGATGAAAATTTACGCTTAGAGTGGGACGCTAAATGTGGATTTGCAGGAACTTCAAAAAATTGTGAAAACATGCGGTTAGCATTTTTAGAACTTGATAAGGAACGTCAGGCAAAAGCAGCAGAAAGAAGACGTAAAGCGGCAGAAGAAAACCGCAAAAGAGACGAAAAAGATGAAGCTGAAATGAGAGCCAGAATTGAAAAAATGAGAGCAGAGACTCAAAAAATACTAGCTGAACAAGAAGCAAAGCGACGTGCTGAGGAAGAACGAAGAGCAAAAGAGCGCGCGGCAAAAGAACAAAATAACCATTAATACACGATAAATAGCGGAGCATCTAAATGGCTGTAGAAACAAAAGGCGTCTTTACTAAGATAGACAATATGTTGATGGAGCCCCTTACAGATACAATGAGTAAAACCATTGTTAATCTTTCATCAAGCTTAGGTGCTCCGCTTAAGCTATCTTGTACACTCTACATTATATTTATGGGCTATAATATCATCTATGGGCGTTCTTCCATGCCACTGTGGGAATTTATAGTGACAACTTTCAAACTCGGCATCATTGTTGCACTTGCCACAAACGCTGCTTTTTATAATGAGTGGGTCAGTGGTATATTTTTCCATGATCTACCGAATGCCATTGCAAATGTCACACAAGGTGCAGCACACTCGGATCGAAATGTATGGGATAATATGATGGGCCAAGCTGGAGCACAGGTTTTGGACGCAGCAAACCAGTACACAGGGCTGTCTCAAATGGGGAAGTTTATTGCGACATGGTTTATTGGTATTATCTGCTTCATTATTGCTGGTTTTTTTTGTACAGTCGGTTTTGTCGTCTCATTAATGGCTAAATTGGGTTTGTTTCTTGTCATATCAATCGGACCGCTCTTTATAGGGTTGTATATGTTTTCCTCAACCAGAAGATTTACAGAAGCATGGTTAAATCAAACAGCTAATTTTATCATTTTATATGTGTTAGTCGTGCTGCTTGGTAGTTTATATGTCAAGATTTCGATGAGCATTTTTTCAGCAAATGTTGACGATATCATCTCTACTTTAATTCAATTCTTGGTTGTTGGCATTGGTGGAATTTACCTTTTCTCCCATTTGCCTGCTATTGCCTCTGCTTTAGCCTCTGGGGGAGCCTCCCTTACCGGAGCAACAAAATTAGGAGCAGACACAGCAAAAACGGCTGGGAAAGCTGCTCAAAAGTTAGAAAAATTTATAGAAAAAATGGCAAAAGGCATTCTGAACCACATGTTTAAGAAAGGAAAATAGGAAAGTGTTTAAAAAAATTGGGGTCATTTTATCGCTTATCCTCTTAAATGGTTGTATGTCTTCATCAAATACTCTGAAGTCACTTCCAAAATGCGATGGATATTCTAAGCGGCCATTAAACAAATCGATGTGGAATTGGGAAGGGAAAAATCCCTCCTCCACCCCCATCATCATCAGCAACAATACCGACCTCCCATCATCTGTGAAAGAGGGCAAGCTCGAAACGCTTCTCAGCCCAAAACTCACCGATGAAGAAATGGAATCCTACAAAGACTGCGGGCAAAAAGCATGAAAGAACAAGACATAGAACAATATATTGCTGATGCGCGCTCCTTTGATCAAGACCGCATCCTCACCTCACGCCGCATCACCCGCACCTCCCTCGCTATCGCTGCCATAGCTGTGATTGTCGCGGTCATCTCTTCGCTGGCGGTCATCACCCTCACCCCGCTTAAAACCGTTGAGCCCTTTGTCATCCGTGTCGACAATTCAACCGGTATCACAGAGGTTGTGGAAGCCTTAAAAGAAGCCCCCACCAACGTTGATGAAGCGATCACTCGCTACTTTGCAGCAAAATATGTCCGCTCTCGTGAAGGTTTTGAGTCTGAGGAGGTACAACACAACTTCCAAACCGTCTCCTTGCTTTCTTCTCCAGAAGAGCAAGAAAGATTTGCCAGCTGGTATGGAGCAAAAAACCCCCAAAGTCCACAAATCCTCTACAAACACGCAAGTGTCACAATAACGATAAAATCAATCTCCTTCATCAATCAAGACGTCGCACAGGTCCGTTATTACAGAACAATACGAGACGATGAAACCAATAAAGAATTCATCAGCCACTGGGTTGCAACACTCACCTTTGAATATATCAACGCCCCCATCTCTGTACAAAACCGTTTGATAAATCCTCTCGGCTTTATTGTTAGTGAATATAGAACAGATCCAGAAGTGGTCAACTAATCCATGAAAAAAAAATTCCTTTTTCTTTTTCTAAGCGCCATCGCTCTTTCTCCTACACCTTGGGGCAATGCCAGTGTTTTTCCCACCCGTGCACCAAATGACAGCCGCATTCGCTTTATCAATTATGATGCCTATAATGTCACAAAAATTATTGGCACCATACGCTCGTCTGTACAGGTAGAATTTTCTGCTGATGAAGAAATTGCCCATGTCGCTATCGGCAACAGCGTTGCCTGGGAAGTAGCACCTGCTGGCAATATTCTGTTCCTCAAAGCACGAGAAGTCCAGCCCATTACCAATCTGCAAGTGGTCACCACCCGCCGTGATGGCTCAAAACGCTCCTATCAATTTGAACTCATGGTCAAAGATGGCGAAATTTCCACCGCACAAGAAACCTATTTTCTCGTCAAATTCCGCTATCCACAAGACGAAGCCGAACGCAGAAGGCTTGCTGCACTTTTACGACAAGAAAAAAAACAAGCCAGACAAATTGATGGTCTTTTTGATGCCTCTGAAACCTATGGACCACGCAATTGGGCTTATAGTGCACAAGGATCGAGCAATCTTGAACCCTCCGCCGTTTATGACAACGGCAAAACCACAACTTTTACCTTTCCAGACAATCAAGAAATCCCTGCCATTTATATTGTTGGCAGTGATGGAACAGAATCCCTCGTTCCCAAAACCACCAAAGGCAATATGGTCATTGTCCATGCCATCAGTGCTAGATTTACCTTAAGAAATGGCAGAAATGTTTTATGCATCTTCAATGAAGCCTATCAACAAAAAGGCATAAATCCAGGAACCGGAACAACCTCACCATCTGTTGAACGCAAAGTCGCATCAGATCTTTAAAGAAGCGGGAATAAAGGGGGGCACACCTATGAGTGATAAAACAACTATCGAAGATCGTGGTGCAATTGGCGATAAACGCAACAATACCTCACAAAGCCTTGGCAAAAAAATTGTCATCGCTCTAGCCTGTATAGGGTTTTGTGGCTATGCGCTCTGGAATATCTTATCCACCCCCGAAGAAAAAAAAGACACGGCAAAGTCTCATAAAAAACAAGCACAAAACTTTCACAATACACTAGCGCCTTTAGACTTAGCCCCCGCTGATCCACGCGCAAAACTTGGTCCCATCACCCTTCCCCCCCCACAACCACTAGCACCAGAACCCAAAAAAGACGATCCTTTGCTTGATGCCGCAAGACGCGCCCCCGTTCTCGCTTTTGCTAAGGGCACAAAATCTGAATTAAAAAACATCGTCAACAATGGTTTTACCAACGCCTTTGACAAATTGAACCCCCTTGAAAATCTCGGGCATATGCAAAATTCTCCTGCTCTTCAAGACACCAAAAATTTTTCAACCCTGCTAAAACCAACCAAAACAGAAGAGACAAAAGCAAGCTTCATCGGCAACAGAAACTTTATCATCGCCATGGGAACCTCTATCCCCTGTATCTTAGAAACGGCATTAAACAGTGACCAACCAGGCTTTGCAAGCTGCATCATTAACCGCGATATCCTCTCTGACAATGGGCGCGTTGTCTTGCTAGACAAAGGAACCCAAGTAATTGGCGAATACCGCGGAGGAATAAAACAAGGACAATCCCGCCTCTTCGTCCTCTGGACCAGAGCAAAAACCCCAACCGGTGTCATCATTCCCCTTGCCTCACCCGCAACCGATAGTTTAGGACGAGCAGGCTTTGATGGCAACATCAACACCCATTGGTGGGAGCGCTTTGGCTCTTCCCTGTTGCTTACCGTTATTGATGGCGCCACAACAACCCTCACCAATAAAATGACAAACAATTCCAACAAAGCAGGCGCCAACAACTCTGGAGGAGGAGGTTTTGGAGGTGCAGGCGGAGGGGGAGATTTTGGAGGCGCAAGCAACACTGGCAAAGATGCAGCAAGTATAGCTCTTGAAAACCAAATCAACATCCCCCCTACCTTAGAAAAATACCAAGGTGAACTCGTCAACATTTTTGTGGCACGAGATTTGGATTTTTCATCCGTTTATAAACTCTCCATTACAACAAGAAGAAACAAAATCTTCCCACGCTCTATTCCAAGAAACTTCTTCTACCATTCTCAAATGTAGTAAAAATAAATTATGCCCACAGCAAAAAATTCAGAACGCGCTTCTATCGTCTTAACCAAGTTAAAGATCTTAAGCGACTATCTCAATGACGATAATTTATTTGAAATTGTCATCAATCGCCCTGGTGAAGTAATCGTTGAAGGTCCCAATGGTTGGCAAACCCATACTATCAAAGAATTGACCTATAGTGAATTAGAGGGCATTGCAAAAGTTGTTGCTGCCTATACAACACAAAAGATCAGTGTAGAAAACCCTGTTCTCTCTGCCACACTCCCCAATAATGAACGCATACAAATCGTCATGCCTCCCGCCGTTGCCCCCAATACCATCAGCATGACAATTCGTAAACCTTCATCCCGTACTTTTTCTCTCGAAAGTTTACACGAAAACCAACTGTTTTCTGTAACAAGAAACGTCAGTTTTACCCCCCTTGAACAAATGAAAAAACGAGCAGGTGAACTTTCTGATACGGAAAAAGAATTAACCGATCTCTTTATAGCCAAAGATTTTTGTAAGTTTTTAGAAAGAGCGGTTATTACCCAACAAAATATTTTGATATCGGGCAAAACCGGTTCGGGAAAAACCACCCTCTCTAAAGCTTTAATTGCCAAAATTCCTGACTATGAACGCATTCTCACCATTGAAGATACTCCAGAACTCGTCGTTCCCCATTCAAACAAAGTGCAACTTTTCTACTCAAAAGACAATCAAGGTCTAGCAAAAGCGGGTGCAAAAGAGCTCCTTGAATCGGGATTGCGCATGCGCCCCGACCGGATACTTTTGCAAGAATTGCGTGATGGCACAGCTTTTTATTACATCCGCAATGTCAATTCCGGTCACCCAGGCTCCATCACCACGGTTCACGCCTCAACAGCGCTCTCAGCCTTTGAACAAATGACTCTGCTTGTCAAAGAAAGTGATGGGGGTGGAAATTTAGCACGAGAAGATATTCGCGGCTTATTAATTTCTATGATTGATGTCATCATCCAATGCAAACGCCTGGAAGGAAAATTTCGTGTCACAGAAATCTATTACGATCCTTTCAAACGCCGAGATGCTTTTTAAAAAAACGCAAAGTCAATTAAATAAACATCAAAAAATGAAGCTGAATATCAAAAAAGGCAAACTGAGCGACAAGAGAGAGAAAGAAGGGGAAATATTCATGAATAAAGTTCTCATAACAACATTGCTACTTTGCACAGGGTTCATCACCGCTGGATGTGAAAAAACCTATAGCGTCGCAGAATTTAAAAAAGATAAAAATTTGATGGAAGAATGGATAGAGAGATGTGGCTTCTCAGGAACTTCAAAAAATTGTGAAAATGTACGAGTAGCGGCAGCTGAACTTTTTAAAGAATATTACCATAACTTTGCAAATCAACTCCTTGGAAACGATAGCGAACCAAAAAAATCTAAAAAATAAAGGAGCAATCATTAATCATGACCTCTGCGCCAGAGATTTATCATCACGGGTTATAAAAACTGAAAACACAAAGCAGAATTTAAAAATTGTACTCAGACCGCAAAAAACTGAAAGAAAGAAGGGGAAGTATTCATGAATAAAGTCATCATTACCACATTGCTACTTTGCACAGGACTCATCGCTGCTGGATGTGAAAAAACCTATAGCGTCGCAGAATTTAAAAAAGATAAAAATTTACGCTTAGAGTGGGATGCTAAATGTGGATTTGCAGGAACTTCAAAAAATTGTGAAAATCTAAGATTAGCAGTAGCTGAACTTGATAAGGAACATCGGGAAAAAGCTCAAGAGAGACAGCGTAAAGCCGCAGAAGATTTGAATAAAAGTATAGAAGAACTTATGGCTAAAGAACACGCTGAGCGGGTAAAATGGAAAGCTGAATTTGAAGCAAAACAACGAGCTAAAGCTGAAGAAAAAGAACAATCTGAAAAGAAACAGGGTAATGATTAAATCATAAGCGTTCATACTTAGAAAAATTAGATAGAATGGACAAGCAATGGCATTTGAAAATTTACAGGTTTTTACCACTATAGATACATATTTAGTTAAGTCCATTACAGAAATAATGGATAATACCATTTCCAGTCTTGCATCGTCTTTAGCTACTCCGGTAAAGGCGTCTTGTACAATCTATATTGCATTTATGGAGTACAATATTATCTATGGGCGTTCTTCCATGCCCTTATGGGACTTTATAGCAACAGTTTTCAAAAACTTCAAAAAATTGTGAAAACATGCGGTTAGCATTTTTAGAACTTGAGAAGGAACGTCAGGCAAAAGCAGCAGAAAGAAGTCGTAAAGCGGCAGAAGAAAACCGCAAAAGAGACGAAAAAGATGAAGCTGAAATGAGAGCCAGAATTGAAAAAATGAGAGAAAAGAATCAAAAATTCCTCGCTGAACAAAAAGCAAAGCTACGTGCTGAGGAAGAACGAAGAGCAAAAGAGCGCGCGGCAGAAGAACAAAATAACCATTAATACACGATAAATAGCGGAGCATCTAAATGGCAATAGTAACCAAAGGTGTATTTACTGATATAGATGATATGTTGATGGAACCTCTTACAAAGACAATGAATGAAATCATTCACAATCTTTCATCAAGCTTAGGTGCTCCGCTTAAGCTATCTTGTACACTCTACATTATATTTATGGGCTACA
Organism: Bartonella sp. MM73XJBT; assembly: GCF_028618465.1. Lineage (NCBI taxonomy): Bacteria > Pseudomonadati > Pseudomonadota > Alphaproteobacteria > Hyphomicrobiales > Bartonellaceae > Bartonella > Bartonella sp. MM73XJBT. The sequence goes on from NZ_JAQISY010000009.1 coordinate 31,197, forward strand.
ATATCATCTATGGGCGCTCTTCTATACCCTTATGGAACTTTATCTTGATACACCGTATAATAGCATCGTTTAGAGCAATGATATAAGGCATGTAAACTTTATATATAAAGCGTTTTTGAGTATGTAATGAATATTCAGGACAGGTTTTCTCTGAAGAACTTATGACTGCCCTAAAAGGCAGCGACATGAGGTGAGCTAAATAGAGCTTCCCCAAAAAACGAATGATTGACAGACCAGAACTGGCAGGAGTTTTCGTTCTTTAGAGTGAGGAAAAAAAGATATCAATTGCCCTATTTTTGTAATCCCCCTCTTTTGAGGGGGCAATAATGAAGAGATTCCATAAAATCAAGCGCGACTATTTTAATTCGAGACATAAACAAGAGCCGCTAGCAATTTTTACTGTATTTGCATAAGTCAAATGCCATATGATGTTCGAGCATTATATGAAATATTGAAATTTGGATTTTTTCTTAAAATTTCCTTTAAGGAATATCCTTCTTCAATGCGTTTTAAAATGAAATTTTTGTTGGTAAGAAAAACTATGTACATTTCCCCACTTTGTTCTCTGTTGCATGAACTCACAAAATCTTCATAGGATTTTGTGAGATTTATCGAATCTTTCTAAAACACCAGTATTTTTGTTAATCAAAAAAATATTTTGATAAGTTTTGTAAAAATTTTCTTTTCAAAAAATGGAAAAATGGCAAGATGTGTAATGTAGTGCTACGCAATAAATATTCCTTTACTTATTCGCATAAACTGCAAGGTAGAGAGTTCATTCTGTGACTTTTGCAGCGGACATTCAAATCTTTTTGCGATTGCGCAACCTCGAGTTCTTCTTTTTAAAGGTTGTCAGAAGCTGTCTTTATTCTATCCAAAAGTGGTGCAATTTTTTCTTTTTGTTTTTCCAATAATTCTTTATTGTTCTTAATATAAGAGGAGTTTTTAAAGACCTTGAGAAACCTTTTATTTTCTGTAAATTGGGGTAAGGTTTCTACGAATAAGTGCAGATAAGTATTCAGAATTCCCATGATACGCCGCAACTGATGCATGTATCATTTCTTGTTGCTCAAGAGAGCTCCAATCAATATAATAACCAGCTTCACGAGCCAGTTGCCCCATAAATTCACGCAATGTGCGTCCATTCCCCTCTCGAAACGGATGCAACACATTCAACTCACCCATATAATATCCAGCCCTTATACTAAATTCACCCATATCAAGACTACGCAGATAGTGGTCTTTTACCAGCTGCCGGGTAATATTGGATGCATAACTTTCAATCTGAGTATAATAAGCAAATATGCTATTGCCTTTGGCAATATTCAGCAAACGGATCTCTCCTGCCCATTCATAAACGTCACCAAATAGCTTTCTATGGATCTCTTTCATGTGAGCGAGATCAAACTTACCACGAAGAGGAGTCTGCATAAGTTCAAGAGATCTTACATAAGCGAAAGTAGATTCCACACGCTCCAATGTGGCTTTATCCTTCATCCCAAGCCGATTATACAACACACCAGTTTCAGGATCAGTATAAGGATCACCGCCGCCTTTATACTTCTCCACGTTTTATCCGTTCCATAAGATCCTTGATGACATCACTTGTTTCAAGTTCTCCAATAATAACCCTCTCCATCTGAGAAACGACCTGTGGATCTGGCGCCAACCCCTCTAAAAGTTGACTTGCTAATGCATTTTTAGCAGCAAAGCGACGTCGCTTAATTTCGTCTTCACTCAACATATCAAACCTCCTCCCCTTGACTATTATACCATTAAACTATCTTTTCATTCTCATACTTCACCACGTTTTACACGCTCTATATAATCTTTGATGATATCACCGATTTCAAGTTCACCAATAATAACCCGCTCCATTTGCGCAACAACCTGTGGATCTGGTTCCAACCCCTCTAAACGTTGGCTCGCCAATGCATTTTTAGCATCAAAGCGACGCAGCTTAATTTCATCTTCGCTCAACATATAAAAACCTCCCTTGCTTGCCTTTTACTATAACGCAACCACCTCCAAAAACAAAATACTTTACGTTTATTGACCATATGACATCCTTTGACTTTAGATACGCTATGGCATGATTTTTGATCTTGCACTTAATCGCTGCTATAAAATTTTTACAGCATTTATCAAAAGAATAAAAACAGCTATTCCTTTTTCTAATGCGTTTCCTCTTGAAGCACGGTACCATCACACGAAAGAAACAGAATAACTCACCATTACTTATCACCTACGATACTGTCCTAATGCAAGTCTAGCATACTGATAGCATGAATTTACAGTTCATACTTTTGGCTGCACAATAATAAAGGACTTCAGCTCCCTGCCCATCAGGCTTCATCTCTGCCAAATATCATCTTGAAAAAACAAGAGCTTAGCATATCAATGCCTCATACAAACGAGCACATCTTACTGAAAAAACATACTGTCTCTCAATGAGATAAACTATTCAAGTGCGTTTTATTACGACAAAGGTCTAGGAATATGTCTCCTTTTCCGATAAATGAGAGCAGAGTTTAAGAGATTACGAGACCCTTAAACAAGATCAATTGAAATGGGGGGAGACGAATGCGTTCATTATTGATTGACCTTAACAAGGTCTCAAAAATATACCGCAGCATAGACAGTGCACCTGGTTTTACAAACAAGGTGGTTTCTCTTTTCAAGCCAACCTATAGAAACCATCACGTGCTAAAAGATATTAGTTTCACCCTTTTTTCAGGGCAATCACTCGCCATCGTTGGACCTAATGGAGCCGGAAAATCAACACTGATTAAAATACTTTCTGGTATACAAACAGCTGATAAGGGATATGTTAAAGTCTTAGGAGTTGATCCTTATAAAACAAAAAAAGATTTGTTTAAGTCTCTGGGGGTCGTCTTTGGTCACAAAAATTGCTTATGGTGGGATTTTCCCCTCCGCTATAGTTTAGAAATGGTCCAACCTTTATATGACCTTGAACGGAGCTCTTTTATCCGTGATCTTAAAGAAATCACTGCGTTATTGGACATTGAGCATATCATGGATAAGCCCGTGCGCATGCTAAGCCTTGGTGAAAGAGTAAAAAGTGAATTGGCGTTTAATTTGTCTTTTAGACCTAAGCTGTTGTTTTTAGATGAACCAACGATTGGTCTTGATATTAGCTCCAAACATGAAATCAGGGAACTGCTTAAAAAACTAAAAAGAGAGCAAGGCTTAGGATATATCATCACAAGTCATGATATGGGAGATATTGATGGGTATGTCGATGATATTCTTCTTTTGCATAAGGGAAAGAAGCAGTTTCATGGCGCTATGGATATACTCAAAGAGATGATCCCTTCATGGGTGAGAATAACAGTTTTTTGTGAACACCTGCCAACACCTTCAACCCTTATAAAAAACATTGATGAACTCGCCATAAAATTGTCCGCTCCTTTAAAAGAGAAACACTTTAATGATGAAAAATGTACACTAGAGATTTCACTGTTGCGTGAAGATGTTCCACGTTTCCTAAGAGAAATCGCAACAGAACTTAACTGTCCGTTTTCTGTCTCCACTCCCTCACTTGAAGAGATGCTCCGTGTTAAATTTAAAGAATTTATCTAACCATTGCTTTGCTCTGTTTTTCTTTGCCAAAAACGGCTTGCTCACCATCCTCAGTGACAGGGCAATGTTTTTTACCGATTTTGTCATGGGAACACTCTCGCCCTTCATGATTCAACTTCTGTTGTGGAATGCCCTTTTTTCTGATACGGGCGACAACATAAACGGTTTTGGTTTTCATGATATGATGTATTATTATGCCTTTGCCTTAGTTTTCTCACGCTTAAACAATGGTTACGGCATCATTCAATCTTTCTCTAAGCATGTGAAAGAAGGGCAATTAGAAGTCTATCTCACCAAACCATTCAGTTACATGACACAAATGTTGTTGCCCTTTTTGGGTGAAAGTGTGCTCTATGCCATTCCCTTAATAGCTCTTTTTACTGTAAAGCTTATTTTATCATACGAAAATATTTTAGGATTGATCATCGCTTTTCTGTTATTTTTTCTCATTTTTGTTCTCTCCCAATTGCTGTGTTTTTTTCTCTCCTTTGCCATTGCCTTATTGAGTTTCTGGGTGATTGAATACAATATCTTGCTCTCTTTTAGTATTCTTAGTTCAGCACTTCTTGGCGGTACCCTTTTACCTCCCTCTTTTTGGCCAACATGGCTTATTCCATTGATGCAGTATAATCCCTATCGTTTCATCATATCAGCCCCTGCTGAATTCCTCTCCACAAAAAACCTAGCGGTGTTTCAACAATTGATGTTGGGAAGTGTTTTTTATATTTTGTGTCTTTTATTCTTTATTCATCTTGTCTGGAAAAAAGGAATGAAAGCGTATCATAGAGCGGGAGGATGAGATGAAAATAATTCTTCATTTTATCGGTATGAATATGCGCCGACAACTTGTTTACGGTAAAAACTTCATTGGAGAATTTCTTCTTTCTCTTTGCTATTATTTTATTCAATTCACCTTTATTGACAGAATTTCTTGCTTTTCAGGAAATATTGGGAGCTATAGCAGAGATGAAATTCATTTTATCTTTGTTGTCTTCATTTTACTTGGGATATTTTTGAATATTTTTACCAGCTCTATTGAAACATTTTTTGAAAAAGTAGCAGAAGGTAAAATTGAGGGATATTTGACAAAGCCTGTTTCAATTTGGCTGTTAATCTTGCTTGGCTGGTGCAGACCTCTTTATCTGATTAAATTTTTGCTTGTTGGTGTGAGTGCTTATTCCTTTGTCTCATTACCCGATATGTCAGAGATAAAACTGCAATGGCTTTCTTTTATTCTGTCCATAATTTGTGTCTTTATCATAAACTTGTGTTTTTTCATGATGTTTAACTTTATAACATTCATGACCAACCGTAAGATGCCGGTTGCCTATTTTCATGCCATGCTTTACCAACTTTCCTTTATCCCCATAGCAATTTATCCCTTAAATCTTATGAAAGGACTGCTTTTTTTTCTGCCCATGGCTTTTTCGGCGTCCCTCCCCATCTCACTCCTGCTTGGTAAAAATGAATGGCCTATCGGTTCTCTTGTGTTAAGCACTGTCTTTACCATGGTCATGACTTTGATCGTCTATAAAAAAACAATCCGTAAATTCAACGGATTGGGTGGATGAGACGAAAATGAGCAGAATGCCAGCAACATCTCACTTCCCTGCGTGCTTAAACCGATAAGCGCTTCCGGTTCAAAAGGAATATATTACGCAGAAAACGAAAAACAAATGAAAGATGCATCTTGACTTATCAACCTTGGTAAAGAAGGGCATGATCAATGGAGTTATAACCGTTATGGTCTTCATGTTTTATGTGAATCTTATCTTTCCTGTCAGGAATTTTCTGTCGAAGGTGTTGTTGTAAATGAAGAATGCTATATTACAGGTATTGGGGATAAAAAAGTCACGGAACCTTGGTTTACAGAATAGCAGTATATTTTCCCAACAAAATTGAATGATGAAGTAAAAATCGAAATTGAAAAAGCTACATCTCATATTGTTAATGTCCTTGGGCTAAAAAATACTCCATTCCATCTCGAAGGAAAATGGACAAAAGAGGGTTTTAAGCTCATTGAAATTGCCGCCCGTATTGGAGGTGGATTCATTACCACCCATCTTGTCAGCAATGCTTTAGGAATAAACTGGATTAAAACTGTCGTTTCTGCATTGATCAAGAATGAAGTTGTTGGGATTCCGAAAGTAAAAACGTATACAGGCATTCATTACAGTATAGCCACTCAGGCTGCTAGATTGAAACGCTATGAGTATCCTGAAGATTTACGCCATTCAAAAGCATTTCTTCACGCAAAACATTTGATAAAAAATGGAGATATCATCTTGCTTCCTCCTGAAGATTCTTCCTCTTTAATTTTAGGATATATCCTTGCCAAGGAAAAAAATTATCGTGAAATAGCGCATTTTTTCAAAAAAGTATCTGAAGAAACCATTATTGATGTAAAAGAATTATAAAGATAAGAAATGGCTAAAAAATTGAATTTTATGACTAAACACTACACGTAATGTTCCACTATAGAAAATTTTAGCATTTTTAGATGCTCTCTTTCTCCTATAAACATAAACAATAAAAGATTTCTTGCCACTAACAATAGCAGCTCTTTGTTGTGTACAGCACATCCATAAAACAGAGGGCGGATATAAAAAACAGACTTTGAAAATGAATATAGGATATATCCACCACTATGAAAAACAGTGGCAAAGATTTTCATAGCTTCTTTCAATTTTTCTCCACGCTCTGTTTCTATTCGCATTGTAAATTTCTCGATAGTAACTATATGAGCCAATTAAAAGTCTGCAAAGGGATTATACGATCCATTATCCCGCCGCCATTGGAAAGGTTCCGTAAACTCACTAGACCAAAGACCGATTTTGTTGTTGCGTGCGATCTCTTCAGCGTAGCGATACTGCGTTGGAACAGGATTTTTACTTTCTTTTGAAAGCACCAACATCCCTTCTGCAAGACCTGCTTCAGCTAAATCAACGCCATCAACGAAACATTGTGCATAAGAAATACCATTATGCATAAGAGCCTGCTTACAGGATAAACTCCGCCCCAGTGTTTTGGTCACCAGCCAAGCCGTTGTAACCGCACCACAGGGCCATTCTTGATCATTTAATTTTGCCTTTTGACGCGGCGCACAACTATCCACACCATAGAGATGAATATTGCGCGTCATGTGTTTACGCCAAGATTGTGCAACAGGGGTAAGCAATTTAAATGTAACACCACTGGTAACTGATACCTTCCCCTGAAAAACAGTTGTATTACCCCGTAAAACACTGTTCTGCAAATTCACAGCTGGTTCGTTTTTTGCTAACTTCTGTTTGATGATGGGTTCCATTGTTTTTTTCTCTGCCAAATAGATATTAACAATATCTTGGGCATCCTGCGTCGTAAAAGTCTTGAAACTACTCAAATCTATTTTATCTTTATATTGGCTTATTCCCCACAACATAGAGCCCACAATATAAATAATAACGACCCATTTAAATCGTATTCGTTTGATACATTCGTTTAAAAAGTGCATTATTTCTTTGCCTTTTCACATTTTTATCAACAACTTACCTACTCTTTAAGGGAAAAACTCTAAGTAAGATATGTTGAGTGTTAACGACATTTTGTAAATAAAGAATATTATTCTCACACGATTGGCTATTACCATTTTCAGATAAGATACAACTTAAAATTGCCATTTTTGTGTAACACAATCATAAAAAGAAAAAATATTTTGTCTCTTTAAAAGATTAAAGAAGAAGATTTTTGGAGTGCGTAAGGACCACTATCAAAGCCTTTTAAAAATAATCGAGGGGCATTGAGGCTGTAAATCGGAGGGGAGAGAAAATTTTCAGCCATAAAGAGACAAGAGATCAATAAACAGTCAAAGAGAGGTAAAATGACAAACACTTTATCCAAAAACGGCATATTTATCGTTTTCATGCTGCTTTTAACAGCACTGATTTTAATAGAACCTTCTTATGCCGCTGATACTTCACAGGGATTTGGAAAGCTTGATAGTGTTTTAAAAAGTATCGTTGATACGATGACAGGAACTACTGCAAAGCTTATTGCGGTTATATGTGTTATTGGCGTGGGGATTGCTTGGATGTACGGCTTTTTTGATTTACGCAAAGCAGCCTTTGTTATTATCGGCATTGGCATTGTTTTTGGTGCCCCTGCTCTCGTTGGTAAGTTCATTGGGTAATTAATTGAATAAGTTGGCTTAAATGAATGAAGATACTCTTTTCCTTGCCTGTACAAGGCCTGCCATGATTGCGGGTGTCACAATAGAAGCGATGGCGCTTAATGGTATGGCAACAACCATCCTTTTTATTCTAACCAGCGGTTTTACCATGATTGGCCTTGGCGTTGGTATGCACTTTGTTTTGCGTGAAGTCACAAAATACGACCACAATCAATTTCGCGTACTCTTTGCTTGGCTCAATACAAGGGGAAAACAAAAAAACATCACAAGATGGGGAGGAGGTTCTACATCTCCTCTACGTCTTATCCGTACTTATAAGGAACTAGGCAGATGAAGCAGACGGCCATCATGAAACGGGAAATTTTGCCTGAAGAATATATTCCCTATATACGCCACGTCAATCAGCACGTCATTGCTTTGAACTCGCGTTGCTTGATGATTGTGATGGCCGTTGATGGTGTGAATTTTGACACGGTAGATATCGATCAAATAAATTCCTTACACAACCAATTAAACACACTGTTAAAAAATATTGCCGATGAACGTGTTGCTTTATATTCTCACATTATCCGCCGACGTGAAACGATTTATCCAGACAGTCAATTTTCTTCATCTTTTGCCGCAACCTTAGATGCAAAATACAAAAAGAAAATGGTTTCACAAGAGCTTTATAGGAATGATTTGTTTGTTTCCCTGTTGTGGAATCCAGCATCCGATAAAACAGAACAGCTCGCTTCTTTTTTCCAGCGTTTAACAAAAGCCAAAAAAACACAATCTGAACCAGATCAGGAAGCCATCCGAAAACTTGAAGAGTTAAGCCAAGACTTTATGGAAGGTTTGGAAGCCTATAATCCACGTCTCTTATCCATTTATGAGCATGACGGTATTTTATTTTCTGAACAAAGCGAATTTCTCCACCAGTTGGTGGGAGGAAGACGTGAACGTATTCCCCTGACATTTGGCACCATTGCCTCAACGATTTATTCCGATCGTGTCATTTTTGGCAAAGAAATTATTGAAATTCGCCATGAAAGCAATGAACGCTTTGTTGGTATGTTTGGCTGGAAAGAATATCCCTCAAGAACACGCCCAGGTATGACCGATGGTTTACTCACCGTCCCCTTTGAATTCATTTTAACACAATCTTTTGTCTTTAAGAGTAAAACGGCTGCCAGTACCATTATGGGACGCAAACAAAATCAAATGATTAGTGCGGCCGATCGTGCCAGTTCACAAATTGTAGCGCTCGATGAAGCCCTTGATGATTTAGAGTCCAACCGTTTTGTTTTGGGCGAACATCATATTTCTCTAGCCGTTTTTGCTGATCATCCCAAAATGTTGTCTGAGAATCTCTCAAAAGCACGTTCACATTTAACCAATGGTGGAGCCGTTATTTCACGAGAAGATTTAGGATTGGAAGCGACTTGGTGGGCACAATTGCCAGGAAATTTTAGCTATCGTGCACGCTCTGGAGCGATTACCAGCAGAAATTTTGCAGCGTTATCACCCTTTCACTCCTTTCCCATTGGTAAACTGGAAGGTAATGTTTGGGGAACTGCTGTAGCATTGTTGAAAACACAAGCAGGTTCCCCTTATTATTTTAATTTTCATTATGGTGATCTTGGCAATACCTTTGTTTGCGGTCCATCGGGATCTGGTAAAACGGTTATTGTTAATTTTCTTCTCGCCCAATTACAAAAACACAATCCGACCATGGTCTTTTTCGATAAAGATCAAGGGGCCGAGATTTTTGTGCGAGCAGGAGGTGGCAAATACAAACCTTTAAAGAACGGACAGCCCACTGGTATTGCCCCCTTAAAAGGCATGGAATACACCGAAAAAAATAAAATCTTTCTTCGTAATTGGATCTTAAAGCTCGTCACAACTGAAGGACAAACAGTCACAGAAGAAGAGCGACAAGATATCGCCAAAGCCATTGATTCCTTAGCAAGTTTACCCCGTGCACAACGCTCTTTAAGCGCTCTTCAACTGTTTTTTGATAACACATCAAAAGAAGGAATTGCCATACGCTTACAACCTTGGATAAGAGGAGATGCTTTAGGCTGGGTGTTTGATAACGATCAAGATGATCTCAATTTAAATGCTCAATTTATTGGTTATGACATGACCGATTTCTTAGACAATGAAGAAATTCGGCGTCCCTTGATGATGTACCTCTTTCACCGCATTCTTGATCTTATTGATGGACGACGCATTATTATTGTTATTGATGAATTTTGGAAAGCACTTGAAGATGATTCATTTAAAGCTTTTGCCCAAGACCGTCTCAAGACAATCCGTAAACAAAACGGGATGATGTTGTTTGCAACGCAAAGCCCCAAAGACGCTTTAAACTCAACAATTGCCCATACAATTATTGAGCAATGCCCCACACAAATATTTTTTCCAAATCAAAAAGCAAATTATCAAGATTACGTTGAAGATTTCAAACTGACTGAGCGTGAATTTGAACTGATACAGTCAGAATTGAGCAGAGAATCCCGTCGTTTCCTTATCAAACAAGGACAAAATTCCGTTGTTGCAGAACTTAACTTACGTGGAATGAACGATGAGATCGCCGTCTTAAGCGGCACAACCAAAAATATTGAACTCGTGAACCAAATTATCAACGAATATGGAGAAGACCCCGATCAATGGCTCCCCATATTTCATCAAAGGAGAGAACGTCAATGAAAAAATATAGCTTAATCACACTGTTATCTTTATCTTTCATCCCATATGCAAATGCACAATCCCACTCCGAAGCAGATGAATATTATAAAAGTGCATTAGAAAGTACACAGAAAGGAGAAGCTTCCACATCACAAACAGCTGAATCGATTTACGCATCGACAACTGAAACTACCCAAAAAATTGAGGAAATAAAGGAAAAAATTGAAAAGTTAAAATTAAAAACAGAGACAAAACCTGAAGAACTGCAAGCGCATCGACAAGAGCTTCAAGCAGAACTCTCCCTTCTTCAAGCAAAGCTTCAAACAGATAGTATAAAACTTCAATATCTCTCTATGGTTCAAGCAAAAAATAGCAAAACCAAAGAAGAGATTCAGGAAGAAACAGCGCAAGGAGAGCGTCAAAAGCTTCAAGAGAAAATCGCAGAAAAAGAAAAACAATTAGAAGCAAAAGTAAAAATAAAAGTTGAGAGATAGAATGTCCGACTTTAAGTTTTCCCCGTTTGGGACTGTTTCTGAATATATTGTAGCACCACTCGACAAGGTGATAAACACCACGGTGAGTGGGCTATCTTCTGCAATTTCAGCGCCACTTAATCTTGCTGCAATTATTTTTACCTTTTTATATGGCTATAATGTTATGACAGGTCGTGTAGCTCTTTCTACGCATAGTCTCCTCAATAATGTGGTTAAAATCGTTGTTGTCACAACAATGGCAACCAATGCAGATACATTTAACATCTATGTCAAAGATATTTTCTTTAAGGATTTAGTGAACGCTATTGGAAATGCACTCAACAGCAATCCTGCAAGCTCCAATGTCTTTGACTATATTTTGTTAAAGGCAAGTTATCGCTTTCAAGAAGTCTTATACAATGCTTGGTTTTTTGAAAAGATTGTTGTTGGTCTTCTTGGTGGTATAATGCTTGTGACCGTTATTTTCTTTTGTATCGGTGGTTTTATTGTGCAAATGTTTGCACAAGTTGCGCTGGTAATGATTATAGGTCTTGGTCCCCTCTTTATCAGTTTATACTTGTTCAATGTAACACGAAAATACACCGAAGCATGGATTTCAACTTTGATCAATTTTACCATTTTACAAGTTCTTGTGATCATGCTTGGAACGATTATATGTGAAATTATCCTGCAGGTTCTTAAAGTTTCCTATGAGTCAATCTATATTCTTTTCCCACCTGTCATCGTTATTTCGATCATAGGGGTTATTATCTTCCGTGCACTTCCAGGTCTTGCTTCAGCCTTAGCTGCTGGTGGACCATACTTTAATGCTGGTATCTCTTCAGGAGGTCAGATTGCTTCAATGCTTTATAGTAGCGCTAAATCGGGTGGAAATAGTATCGCTTCACACCTTACAAGTACAGCAAGTGCTGCAAGTAGAGCAGCAAGTACAGCATCAAAATTAGGAGGGCGAGGCCGTGGTCGCTTTTAAGAGACATCTCTTGAAAAAAACCAGAGCTCTTTTCCAAGCATTGCGTGCGCGCTCTCGCGCACGCCCCATACTCATACCCCATGAAACACTTGATATCCTTGGTTTTACACAACCCATCAAACTCTTTCATCACATGCTTTTGTAAGATCGTTGAGAACAAAAGCTTCTATATGTTGTATTCCAAAGTATTTGTGAGTTCAAAAAATGAAACGAAAAATAACTTTTTTTGTAATCCTAGCGATTGCCCTTACGGGTTGCGCCTCTCTAAGTGGCCCTAAAAAGCCACCACGATGTAATGGCAAAGTTACCCGTGCTTTAAATAAAGACAAATGGGATTGGGACAATAAAGGCATCATCCTACAAGAAAAAGGTGCAAAGCCTGTCACAACGCCCATCATTCTCAATACCCTAGAAAGTGAAAAAGCAACAGCAAGCGTGACACTTAAGGAAGCTACATTAAATCCCATAACCCAAGAAACGCTTTCTCATAGAACTGTGGAGGTCATGCGTGAAAAGTAATGAATTTGATGAATATATAAAAGAAGCACGCTCATTCGATATTGACCGCATGCACAGCATGCGGGTGCGAATGAAAATTGCTATGGCTTTTACAGTCCTTTTTGGCTTAATGACAATTGCTTTAGCTTTGGCTATTGCAGCATTAACCCCCTTAAAAACTGTAGAGCCTTTTGTGATCCGCGTTGATAATTCAACAGGCATTGTTGAAACGGTGAGCGCACTAAAGGAAACGCCAAACAACTATGATGAAGCGATAACACGCTATTTTGCTGGCCAATATGTCCGTGCCAGAGAAAGCTTTCAAGCCTCGGAGGCGGAACATAATTTTCGCTTGATCTCTCTTTTCTCTTCACCAGAAGAGCAAAACCGTTTTGCCAAATGGTATTCAGGCAACAATCCAGAAAGTCCGCAAAATATTTATCAAAATATAACTGTTACGGTAGCCATTAAATCAATCTCCTTTTTAAACGACGAACTTATTCAAGTGCGTTACTACAAAACACTCAGAGAACTAAATGGCGTTGAAAATATTTCCCATTGGGTTTCGATTTTAAAGTTTTCCTACATCAATGCAAAAATTTCAACCAAGGACCGCTTAGTCAACCCACTTGGCTTTCAAGTATCCGAATATAGATCTGATCCAGAGGTGATACAATGATTAGATTTTCTCAGATAATTTTAGCCTTCATTGTCGCAATGAGCTGTCATACAACCTCCTCATTTGCAGAAACAGCCCCCGTAAGTGCCCGCAAAGACAATCGCATCAGATTTGTCAATTATGACCCATACAATGTCACGCAAATCATTGGCTCTATTCGTTCTTCAGTCCAACTTGAATTTGCCGATGATGAAGAAGTGACCTATGTAGGCATTGGCAATTCCGTTGCTTGGCAAGTTGCACCGGCTGGCCACTTTGTTTTTCTCAAACCGCGCGAAGTTCAGCCCGTCACCAATTTACAAATTGTCACAAGCCGTCAAGATGGAACAAAGCGTTCTTATCAGTTTGAATTACAAGTGCGTGAAGGCGATGTTTCAGCAGGCAATGAAACATATTTCTTAGTCAAGTTTCGTTATCCAGAAGATGAAGCCTTACGGAAAAAATTAGCCGAAGCCGCCAAAGCTGAGCAGCGCGAAGCAAACTTTGTCAATGATGTTTTAAATATCCATGAAGATTTTGGACCACGCAATTGGGCTTATGAAGCACAAGGCTCAAGCCTTATTGAACCTTCCTCTGTCTATGACAATGGTAAAACAACAACATTCACATTTTCAGGCAATAGAGAAATTCCTGCCATTTACCTTGTCTCGCGTGATGGACAAGAAGCACTTGTTCCAAAATCAATTAAAGGCAACAAAGTTATTGTTCATGCCACAGCTGCGCAATTTACTTTGCGCCGTGGCAATGACGTACTGTGTATCTTCAATAAAAGGTTTGTGCCTGAAGGAATTAATCCCGAAACCGGTACCACATCACCATCCGTACAACGTAAAGTGAACATAGGAAGCAGCCATGAATGACAAAATGGATGAAAAAGACATCAATGATCGCGATACGATAAAAGATGCTCAAGGAAAAAAACAACAAAGCAATGCAGGGAAAGCAATAGCTCTTGTTATTCTTTTTGCTGTTTGTATTTATTTAGCATATTCAACGCTTACCACAGACACAAAACAACCTGTTGAACCTCCAAAAGAAGGAATTATTAAGCAAACAGAACGTTTCCGCCCTGCAGAACCAAAGCCCGTGGTTTTTGAACAACCTCGACAAAATGGTACTTTACAACAAAAGAGCCCTTTACAACGCAACGCTCTATTACCAAAGGTTGAACTCCCCACACCCACAGTAGACCAACCAAAAACCGCTGATGATGAACTACTCCAAGCAGCGCAACGCGCTCCTGTATTAGCCTATACAAACCCCCAACAGAATACAGGAAACACCACAAAAGATAATAGTGTTTTGCTGAACAAACTGGACAACACACCTGATGAAACAGCACAGCAATTTAATCACCTTCTCAAGCCAACAACCCTTGAAGGCATTCGCGCTTCAGCGCTTCCCAATCGTAACTTCATCATCACAATGGGTACGCCCATTCCCTGTATTTTAGAAACAGCCATCAACAGTGACCAGCAAGGATTTACCAGTTGTATCGTTTCCAGAGATATTTTGTCAGACAATGGTCGCGTTGTTCTCCTTGATAAAGGAACTCAAATTGTTGGCGAATATCGTGGCGGATTAAAAAAAGGACAAAATCGTCTCTTTGTGCTCTGGACAAGAGCAAAAACACCACAAGGTGTTATTATCGCATTAGCTTCACCAGCAACGGATACTTTAGGACGTTCTGGTATGGATGGAGATGTTGATAATCATTGGTTAGAGAGGATTGGCTCCGCACTTCTTGTGTCGATTGTCAGAGATGCCACAAACTATGCAAGGGAGCGTTTATCAAAAAGTCGAAAAAAGAAGGATAAGGAAGCAGCTGCTTCGGAAGAAAACGTTGAAACAGTTTCTGCGGGACAAAATATTGCGAACATTCTCACAGAAAATTACGCCAATCTTCCTCCAACATTGACCAAAAACCAAGGGGAAATGGTGAACGTTTTTGTTGCCCGTGATTTAGATTTTTCCAATATTTACAAATTGAAAGTCATCGAAAACAAAAAACAAATCACCAATCGAACCCTTTCAAAAAACTTTTATAAAAAGCAGTGACTTTGAAATGAACCAAGACCTACAGCATTTAAACGATGAAACCATCGCTATTGTTTTAACAAAACTTGAACCAATTAACGCTTTTTTGCAAGATGATAGTCTTTTTGAAATTGTCATCAATCGTCCCTATCAAGTGATGACGGAAGGAATTGAAGGCTGGAAAACCATAGAGGTCCCAGCTCTCTCGTTTCACGAGCTTATAGGAATTGCTAAAGTTATCGCGTCCTATTCTAAGCAAAATATATCTGACAAAAATCCCGTCTTATCTGCAACCCTGCCTGGTAATGAGCGTATTCAAATTGTCATTCCTCCAGCGGTCGAAAAAGACACCATCAGTATGACAATTCGCAAACCCTCATCACGGAATTTTTCCCTTGAAGATCTTGCAGATAAAGGTCTCTTTTCGCAGTGTGAGCAAATATCATTTACGCCCTTAAGTGATTATCGATCACGCTTTAATGAACTCAAAAGCGTTGAGCATGACTTAGCAGACGCTTACTGTAACAAGGACTTTGTTTTCTTTTTAAATCAGGCAGTAGCGTGCCAAAAAAATATTCTGATTGCTGGTAAAACCGGATCGGGTAAAACAACATTGTCCAAAGCATTAATTGCTAAAATTCCTGATGACGAGCGTATTATTACCATTGAAGACACACAAGAATTGGTTGTTCCTCAACAAAATCATGTTTCTATGATCTATTCAAAAGATGGACAAGGTTTATCCTCTGTTGGTCCCAAAGAACTGCTTGAATCTGCATTACGCATGCGTCCTGATCGCATTCTTTTACAAGAACTTCGAGATGGTACAGCTTTTTACTATATCCGCAATGTCAATTCAGGACATCCCGGTTCGATTACCACGGTTCATGCCTCAACAGCACTTGCTGCCTTTGAACAAATGACCCTTTTGGTCAAAGAAAGTGAGGGAGGAAGTGATTTAGAGCGTGATGATATCCGTGGTCTGTTAATTTCAATGATTGACATCATCATTCAATGCAAACGAATTGAAGGAAAATTTAAAGTCACAGAAATCTATTACGACCCGTTCAAACAGCGAAATATCTTTGGGGGAAACTGAAAAAACACACCTTCTAAAAAAGATTTTTAAAGGCAATTCTTGAAAAGCTGGAAAGGAAGAATAAATGCCAATAAAGGCGCTAGAAAATGCTTGTATCAATGACACCAGAAGAACTGAAAAAGCGCCGTGAAGCAGTTGATGCAGCCATCAGCAGCCACGCCGTTGAAGGGATAACGCTTCATTGCAAAACACTTACAATTTTAGAAGCATATGCGAGGGGAAATATTTCATGAGAGGAGTTTAACACCCTTATGGACAACTCTACATTATAAGGAAGTAACGATGCCAAAAGCCAAAGCAAAGACAAAAAATAGAGACCAGACCTCGCCCCATCATTATGTCTATCCTAAAACGACAACACTCAAAAATAAATATGGAATAAAAGACTTAAAATCCTTTCTGGACAAATGCTCACATGATACAGCACGAGCAATGGGTGATCTGCGTAAGGAACCCCTCCCAGAACATTTTGATATCGCCTATCTATGCCATATTCATAAACAGTTGTTTCAAAAGACTTTTGAATGGGCTGGTCATCCCCGCCATATCCCTTTCACATTTGCAGATGGCACCACAGCCGCCATGCCAGAAATGAAAAGAACGGGGTGGGAAAATCCTTTTGCAATCGGTGATGAGGTTCAACAAGGCTTACAAAGATTAGAGCAAACACTTGTAGAAAAAGATAATTTGCAAGGCTTAACGCGTGAAGAATTTAACACTGAAGCAATAAGCTTATTTAACGCTCTCAACCAACTTCACCCATTCAGAGAAGGTAATGGACGCACACAACGAGTATTTTTTGAAAATCTCGCTCTCGCAGCAGGACATCAGCTTGACTTTTCGCTTGTCACCAAAGAACGCATGATGCTCGCCAGTGTTTCAGTAGCAGAAAAAGGCGATCTAGAGCCTATGCAACATCTGTTTGAGGATATCTCCAATCCAGAAAAAATAAGCCTTTTAAAAGAATTTATGGGCAGCATGAAAGATCTGGGACGCAATGTGAATGATCGTCCTGTTATGGTTGTAAAAGAAGGTGAAACTTACACAGGCACCTATAGAGGTGCTGGTCTCAACAGCTTCGCCTTCAACGTAAAAGGTGCTTACATCATCGGCAATAAAGAGGATCTCACCCCAGAACAATTAAAAACATTAAAACCTGGCGACAAATTTACCTTTACCGCTCCCAAAAGCAGAGATCTTGAGAACACTCTTATCCCCAAAGAGACATTAGCCCCTCTGACAAAAGCCGAAATAGCGGAATTAATTGCCGAAGATGCCTGTGTCCAGACAAGTCGCAAACAACTCCAACAGTTGTCGAAGACTGTTTATGGCAGCTCGAAAAAATGTGATGATAAAATGATTGCGATTATTAAAAATCCAAGTTGTGGTCAATATATCGCCAATCAGATTGAACAAGTACCGCATTCTGTTGCTCCGCTTGCAGGTTTCAGTTTATGTGGTCTACAAAATCGTACACGCGCAAATGCTAAAAATCATGTTGAGACGCTCTGTGCTGGAGTGATGAATTTTACACACGCGGTACAACATGCTGAAAAAGAAATCTTGCAAGAACATCAAAGAGAACAAAAACGCCGTGCAACAGAAGTAGAGACACCAAGTCAAAACTTGCAAAACGTTCTCGCCTTGCCAAAAGAATTGCAGCAAGAGGCTTTAGCGAGAAATCCTGTTCTTCAAAAAGAGCTCAGTAATCTTGTAAAAAACGTCAATGCTCGTCTTTCTGCACAAGAACATAAAGCGATCAAAAATGGTGATCATGAAGCACTCGCGCAAGCTCTTGGCACATCTGTAAATAAAGCACAAGAAATTACACAAACCGTTCAAAAAAGCAAAGAACTATACCAGCACAGCCAAACACGTACGCTCCATTGTTCAAAAGTACTCGCTATGGCTAGCTAAAGGCAATGAAATCTCGTTGCTTTATTTTGAAACCATACTGAGAGATGTTTTGACATTCTCTAAAACCATGAAAGAAGCAAACCGTTTAGTAGCCTGTCACCGTAAAATATGAACAACAACAAATCTGGAGAAAACTGAGAGTCAGACAAAAATGAAATATACAAAAACACAGATGGCGCTTATTTTAGCGCCAATCGCTTTAGGGATTTTCACAATATTCCTTATTCCTTATTTATTGTCTTTTGTCACAAATGGGCTGGATAGCGAGCAACTTTATTGGTATCTGCGTTCAGAACCTTTATTAATACTGGTCATGGTTGCCAGTATATCGTTACTTTATAGTCTCTCACAAAAACTGTACCTACGCAAAGCAATCACATTTGTCTCAACTGTCTTTTTTGGCATCACAGCCCTCTATCATATTGGCAGTGAGATACAACGCTTAAGCCCTTATGTTGGTCAACAAGGGATAACTTGGAGTTATGCGCTCAAGTTCATGGACCCCATGGTTGTCTTTGGCATCATCATCAGCTTCGCTCTTTTATCAATCCAACTTATTACAGCCTCTCCACGCAAAAACAAGGTCAAGCGTGCCAAAAAAGGGATTTTTGGTGATGCTTCATGGATGAATTTGAGAGAGGCAGCTAAAATTTTTCCTGCCAACGGCCAAATTGTTGTTGGCGAGAGATACCGTGTTGACCAAGATAGTGTGTGTAATATTCCCTTTGCACCTGGCAATAAGACGACATGGGGGAAAGGTGGAAAAGTACCCCTCCTCACCTTCAATCTTGATTTTGGTTCAACCCATATGATTTTTTTTGCTGGTTCTGGTGGCTACAAAACAACCAGCACAGTGGTTCCAACATGTTTGACCTATCCCGGCTCTATCGTTTGCCTTGACCCTTCCACAGAAGTTGCACCAATGGTCAGATTTGCACGGAAAAAAATGGGCAATAGAAATGTTATTGTTCTTGATCCCAATTCTATTTTAACAAAAAACTTTAATGTCCTTGATTGGCTTTTAGACGACAGTGTCCCACGCCCACAACGTGAAGCCAATATTGTGGGTTTTTCCAAATTGCTTATCTCGGACAAAAAATCAGATAATTCTTCGGCAGAATATTTCTCGACACAAGCGCATAATCTTTTAACAGCTCTTCTTGCACATGTCATATTTTCCGATGAATATGAGGACCATGAGCGCACTTTAAAAACATTGCGTGAGATATTGTCTCAATCAGAAACAGCTATTGTCAATCAATTACGCATGATTCAAGAAACGACACCTTCTCCTTTTATTCGTGAAATGGTTGGTATTTTCACGGAAATGGCAGAGCAAACCTTTTCAGGTGTCTACACAACAGCTTCAAAAGACACCCAATGGCTTTCTTTGTCCAATTATGCTGATCTTGTCTGTGGTAATGATTTTGCCTCCTCAGATATTACAAATGGCAATACAGATGTTTTTCTCAATCTCCCTGCCAGCATTTTGAACAGCTATCCAGCAATTGGACGAGTCATTATCGGTGCTTTTTTAAATGCCATGATTACAGCTGATGGAAACTATAAAAAGCGTGTTTTATTTGTCTTAGACGAAGTCGATCTTCTTGGTTATATGAATATTTTAGAAGAGGCACGCGATCGTGGTCGTAAATATGGCACTTCACTCATGCTCTTTTATCAATCCTCCGGTCAGTTGGTCAATCACTTTGGAGAATCAGGCGCACGCTCATGGTTTGAAAGCTGTTCCTTTGTGAGCTATGCTGCTATTAAAGACCTCCAAACAGCCAAAGATATTTCAGAGCGCTGTGGTCAAATGACCGTTGAGGTTGCAGGAACAAACAAATCGAGAGGCTTGTCTTTAGGACAGAGCTCTTACAACATCAATTATCAGCAAAGAGCGCTGATTTTACCCCACGAAGTTATTCAAGAAATGCGTCAAGATGAACAAATTATTCTTATGCAAGGGCAACCCCCTTTACGATGTGGTCGTGCGATCTATTTTAGAAGAAAAGAAATGTTAGCAGCTGCTGAAAAAAACCGTTTTGCTCCAAAAGCAAAGAAATAATGAAAAATGCCTCTTTATGAGAAATGATCATCAAAACAAGAGCAACACTCTCAAAGGATAAAGACATCTATTTTATTTAAAAAGCCAGTTTAAAAGGAATCTCATATGCTCCAACAAGAAAAATATGGGGGAGAAAAATCTTTGAACATGGCTTTTATGCGCGTACTTCCCAACGCTATTCGTCTTTATAAAAAATGCCCCCAATACCAAAACAACGCTGGCAATCATGACCAGCAATCTCACGCTCTAAAGCCCCATCAAGGAGCTTTGGCAAAAAAACACCTCGAAAAACTCCCCCTTGTCAGCCTGACCAACCGAAAAGAACAAAGACTCTCCAAAAACATTTCCCCAAATACACAAAAGCAACCTGCATTAACAACAACGCGAACAGACTCTTCTCTCCCTCTCACAGAAAAAGAATTACAAAAGCACCAAGACAGGGAAGCAAACAACAGATCTATAGGCAAGAAAATGAAGCCAACTGCCCAACATTTCAAAAGAATACACGCAGGGGGGCTTTTTACATAAAAAGTTTAACACACCCTCATCAACACCCTCTATCCTATAAGGAGAAAATAGATGCTAGAGCAGAATTATCTGTATAAAAACACCAAAACCCTGAAAAATAAATATGGCATTAAAAACTGCCAAAAACTGTATGACCGCGTTGCCCGTGATGCAGCCAAAGAAGCAGTAAATCTTCGCTATGAACCAGCTCCCCAAAAACTTGATGCCGCTTATCTCAAAACACTTCATTGGAGCCTTTTCCATCAAAGTTTTGAATGGGCAGGCCAAACACGAGAAAAATCTTTTACCTTTTCAGATGGCTCTATAGCCCGTATGCCAGCCATGCGCCCTAAAGGACATGAAGTTCCTTTTGCCGTGGGGGGGCAGATTCAAAAAGAATTGAGACAATTAGAGAAAATGCTGCATACAAAGAACAATTTACGAGGTTTATCGCGCCAAGAATTTGCTGCAAATGCCGCTCACGTTTATATGCTTCTCGACCACGCCCATCCTTTTAGAAAAGGCAATGGGCGTGTACAACGAATGTTTATGGAAAAACTTGGACAAGTCGCAGGTCATAACATTGATTTTTCTGCTATAACACATGAGCGCTTAACCCAAGCCAGTATTCAAGCCATGCAGCGTAGTAATCCAGAACCGATGCACCATCTCTTTGAAGATATGACCCATCCCCAAAAAGCACAGCTTTTAAAAGAGTTCATCTCCAATATGAGAAACGCTGGACTTGGAGAAATCAACAATCGTCTTGTTGTAGCAGCAAAAGAAGGTGAAATCTATAATGGCATCTATAGAGGTGCAGGAGCAGAAGGTTTTGTCATAGAGGTGGGTGATGCTTTCGTTGTCGCGCCCAAAGATGATCTCACCCCGGAACAAGTAAAAACATTACAAAATGGCGCATCCATCTGCTTTGCAAAATCAAACGTACAAAATTTAACAGAAACACTCATTCCACAAGAAACACTACCACCTCTCAGCAATGAAGAAGTGTTCACAAGAGTTGCACACGACCCCTTCGTTGAAGCACATCAAAAAGAGGTCCAACGCTTATCAAAGCTCGTCTATGGCAACGCGAAAATCCTCAATGCAAAAATGGAGCTGATAACTGCCGATCCAAGCTTTGGTCAAGGATTTGCCGATCAAATTTCCCAAGATCCTCAATCGATCTCTAAGCTTGCAGGGGTAAAAATACTTGGCATGAAAAGTCCAGAGCGCAGACAAGCGCAACAGCATATTCCACAACTGAGTGAAGCACTAAAAAATTATGCCACAGCCGCACAACAAACAAAGGAAGGAGTTCTAGAACACCATGCAAGGCAACAAAATCGCTTGAGCCAATCTGTTGCAAAACCAAGTAAAGACTTACAAGACCTTTTTGCTTTACCATCAGAACAACAAAAAAATGCTTTGTCTCGTTCTCCTATTCTACAACAACAACTCCACAGTTTTTCGCGCCAATTAAACAATCGTTTATCACCAGAAGATCGTCAAGCCATAGAGTTAAAAGAGCACACAAGACTTTCTTGCCTCCTTGGTGTATCGGAAAGCAAAGCCAAAGAAATTGCCAAAACTCTCACTCTCACCAAAGAAACACAATGTCAGATGCGCAGTCTTAAAGTGAGCCGCTCCTCATCCCTAGCTCTCACAGGCTAAACAAAAAACAGAGAGATTTCCCTTTTTCTCTCATCCCTTTATGCGTAACATTCCCTCTTGAGAGTCTTCAGAGTTGTTATAAAATGTTACAAAAAAAAATTATCCAATAAGAGCAAGCAATTTTATATAACTTATTGATAAAATTTCACAAAAAAACTGTATTAAAGACATAAATGTCGATTATCCTTATCCCTGAATAGCGCAAGTCTTTGGAGGTCATTTAAATGGATATTTTGCTTTGTATAAAGAAGTCAAAATATAAAGGCGGAGAGTGCACCAAAGAGGTTTTCTCAAATATTGAAAGGAAACATGCATGAAAAAAAATCAACCGTCCCCTTCTAACCGTGTAGATCAACTAAGACAACAGTTTGAACGACAAAATCTAGAAGAACAAAACCTAGGAGCTGCTGGTGGAGAACCCCTTTACGCACAAGTAAAAAAATCACCAAAACAGCAGCGCCCCCAAGGACCAGCAGAATCTGCCTATGCATCCCCAAGAGCACCAGAAGCTGCCCCCCCATTCTCGCAAGATACGATCTATGCACCCCAAAAGCCACTAGGCAATCCCTATGACAGACTGCCTGGGAACCCAAGTAATGGGCAACGCGCCAAAAAACTAGTAGACCCCTATGCAATAGGAGATCTGAATAATCTAGGAAGAGATCCTGAGTCTCAACAACGAGTCAATCCCCTCTATGAGAGCGTTGGCGGGGGTGCAGGGGGTAGGCCACGTCCTGAAGAACATCTCTATGCAGAGCTTAACTGGGATCAAGATGGGCGCTCCCCCACAAAACCCGTAGAGTCTGTTTATGCAACCGTTGGCGGAGGTGCAGGGGGTGGGCGAAATCCTCAATCACCAGAACATCTCTATGCAACCGTTGGCATGGGTGCTGATGGTGGGCGCTCTCCCACAAAGCCTGTAGAGTCTGTCTATGCAACCGTTGGCATGGGCACAGGAGGTGGACAAGACTCTCAACGCCTAGACAATCCTCTCTATGAGGGCGTTGGCTCAGGCAGGACCACCCCCCCTCCAAGAACGCCGCAAGATGAGATTAGAACAAAGATGATGCAAACCCCAGAATTCCAATATACTGTATTGGAACTCCAAGAACGATGCCAAGTTGTTTATGGTAATCGGCATGCTTTAAATGAAGGACTCTCTAAGATTCTTGAAAATCCTGGAGCAGGAGACAAGGTTCTGTGGGAACTTGCAGCAAATCCTGAAGGACCTGGTAAACTTGCGGGTCAAAAACTCCTTGGCGTAAAAAGCCCAGCCCGCAAAGAGGCTGAAGAGGAATTTGGCTCCCTTTGTTCTACTCTTGAAAGACATATAGCTCAGGCACAAAAACTACACAGTCGTTTGACCCGTGAGCAGGAAAGAGGGCGTGGACATTCGAGAGAGGCAAGTCCAGAAGGGCAAGAACACGGTCGTCATCATCATCACCGTCGTCATCATCATGATCACTCACAAGAGAGAGGACAAAATTCTCCAGAGCAGCAGACGCGGGGCAGACAGAGTCCTGAACATGGTAAAGGAATGGCTTTTGCTATGTAAGTCTGCATGATATAGCAACACATAAATTTTTGCCTTTTAATGAATCTTTTTGGCGCAGTTGCAATTAAGCGATTGCGCCAAAAATTGTTATGAAATGTAACAAAAAAACGTTAAAAAAGAGCGCGTCATTTTATATAACTTATTGATAAAATTTCACAAAAAAACTGCATTAAAGACATAAATGTCGATTACAAGGAGGGCGAATAGCGCAAATCTTTGGAGGCTATTCCCATTAATATCTTCCTTTCTATAAAACTATAAAAACATGAAAGGGGAAGAGTGCACCAAAGAGGTTTTCTCGAAATATTAAAAGGAAACATGCATGAAGAAACATCAATCCCCCCTCTCTCCCTCAGTACATGAACTCATAGAACTCTATGAAAAAGCTGCCGCAGAAGTAGCTAACCAACCCCCACCCTCCACACCATCTTCTCAACAGCGCCAAGAACCATCTCCTCTCTCGAGAGCAAAAGGGCAAAAACAATCAAGCCTAAAAACTCCAGATGATGTGATATACGCAACGGTGACTTCGAAACCCGCAGAGTCTCTGAGCAGATATGCCGAAAGAATACCAAGTCCTCAAACCGTATACACGGAAGTTGCTCCACAAAGTAGACGACTTTCTCCTATACCAGAAGAAAGCGAGCAAACACCGTCTCTTTCAAGAGAAGAACAAACACCCTCCGCAACAGCATCTTTACCAAGAACAAGACTGGTTCTCTCTGAAGCGCAAATTATGGTATTACTACAACACAGCCGATTGATAAACGAATATCAAGAGCAAATCCGACGTATGTGTCAAACTGTTTATGGCAATGCAGATGTTTTGCAAGAAAAAATGGCGCAGATTCAAAAAGATCCTTCTACCGGAGATGGCTTCTCCACACAAATGAAAGTTGCCCCTGAAGGGCTTCATGACTTTGCCGGCAAAAAAAGGCTTGGCATAAAAAATAGCACACGCAAACAAGCAGAAGAAAGCTTCCCCACCCTTTGTGGCCTTGTTGACTCTTACGTAGAAGCTGTAAAATCTGTACGAGAAAACTTGCTTATGACCCCAAAAGCAGTGCTTCCATACTATGAAGATTCGCTAGGCAAGGAAGCGTTAGATAGAATCTTGCAAAATCCGCATTCTTCTGAAACAGAATCCGCCTCCCTATCAAATGAGGACATTTCTGAGAAAACAAGACAACATCCCATGGTCAAAAGGCACCATGCACAAATCAAATATTGGTGTAGAGTGGTTTTTGGCAACTCTGAGCTTTTACAACAACAAACTGAAGCAATTTTTAAAAATCCCGCTCTAGTAGAAGAGCTCACATGGCAACTTGCGGAATCTCCCCAGTCTGTTGGTAACTATACCGGTGTCGGTGTTGGTGGCTTAAAAAACAAGGCACGAAGACATGCTGAAGCAGGTCTTTCACACTTAATGAGCGCCATGGGCAATTATGCACATACTGTGCAAAGCGTAAGAGAGGAGCTTGCACAAACGCAGCAACAGCAAACAGCACAACAACATCCTGGATCATCTACTGAAACATCTCAAACCTTGCAGAAACAACAAGATTTCTCACAGTCTCCTCAATTATCACAGGCTGCTAAACCGTCTGAAAACTTAGTGGCAAGATCACATCCTGAAACCGCTGGACCTTCTAGGCATACACAAGAACCAGCCCAAGATGTGCGACCGCGTAGAACAACATCATCCAAAGCGATGGCTCTTGCCAGTTAACGGTGCATCCCTGTGGGCTTTTCATTTTGTTTCTTGGTGCAATCTCCACAAAAGAGTTTGTACCAAGAGGGTGTACGGTTTCATCAAAACACTCCCAATAACCACCCTAAATGATTGAAACTACAATATCAATCATCACCTCATAAACAACGCAAAGCTAAAATCATTCAATTGGGCACCAAAACGAAAGGTGAAGAATGCACCAACAAGATTTTCAAAACAATTTAAAACAGCTTGAAAGGAAGCTTGTATGAAAAAAAAACACCTCTCCCCTTCTGTAGCGCGCTTAGTAGAAACATTTGAACGAAATAATGAACAATCTACAGCAACACCAACGCCTCCTACCCAAAATACGCAAAAACCACCCCTTGCCAAACATCCAGAACACCTCTCTCATACAAAAGTGATACCACCCCAAACCCCTCACACAAGCGAGGATCTGCAAAGCAACACGACACCACAAGAAAGCCAAACACCACAGAGAAGAACTGCACCACAAAGACCACCCCGTGCAAGGGAACGACAGCAAAATAACACACCAACACAAGAAACCTTAACCGCACAGGTAAGAGTTGCACCGCAAAGACCACCCCGTGCAAGAGACAAAGAGCTAAATCCCAAACAGGCACAACAGGAAGAAGGCATATATGCAACACCTACCTCTCAAGCAGCACCACGGGGAAGAGGCAGGGGGCAAAATCCCACACCAACACAAGAAGATGAAGGAATATACGCAACACCCGCACCACAAAAACCACCACGCACGAGAGGCGGCTCTGTCAAGCAACAACCACAAGAGCCCTCTACACCGCCCCCCCAAGCAGCACCACGGGGAAGAGGCAGGGGGCAAAATCCCAAACCAACACAAGAAGATGAAGGAATATACGCAACACCCGCACCACAAAAACCACCACGCACGAGAGGCGGCTCTGTCAAGCAACAACCACAAGAGCCCTCTACACCGCTCCCCCAAGCAGCACCACGGGGAAGAGGCAGCACGCAAAATCCCACACCAAAACAAGACAGTGAACCCATATACACAGAGCTTGAAATAAAAACACCACCTCCCACAAGCAATAGACAAAGACGGGGTGCAATTACTGAACAAGAGCAAACCATATATACACAAGTTGCGTCATCAGGAATGACCGCTTCTCTCTCGAAAGAGGAAATGACCACAAAAATTAGAAGCAATGCGTTTGTTCAAGGCTGTAAAGACGAAATCCAAGCTTTATCTCAAACGGTTTATGGCAACCCCAATATCTTTCAGAAAAAGCTTGAAGAAATTGAACAAAATCCTATCCTTGGGGAAAGCCTTTCATGGCAAGTTGCAGCCAATCCTAAACTGGTTGGAGATCTTGCTGGAAAAAAAGTTCTTGGTGTAAAAAATCAAGCACGCAGAGAAGCTGAAGAGAATATTACCCCCTTATGTTTTGCCCTTGAAAATTATGCTGAGACTGTAAAGAAGGTAAGAGAGAGCATTGTACAGGGACATAGAGCAGGACAAACACTCCGCAGATCGTCAATGGATCTCAAGCAAATGGCTGAAGATCTACAAAAGCCGCGTAAAGCTGAACAAGAAATGGGTCCCCTTTCGCAGAAAGAAATGGCACGCAGAGTTCAAAGCAGTTCAATGGTCCAATATTGTCACGCAGAAATCATCTATTGGTGCACCGTTGCTTATGGCAACCCGCGTATTTTACAGTATAGACTTGAAGAAATTCAAAAAGTTCCCGACATGGCAGAAAATCTTGCATGGCAAGTGACAAACCACCCTGATACATTCGGTAAACTTGCTGGTCACAGTCTCTATAGCCTAAAGAATGAAGCACGCAAACAGGCTGAAATTGCTCTTCCACGTCTGGGTGAAGCCATCGAAGGTTATGCAGAGGCGATAAAACAAGCAAAAGAAAACATTTTACAAAGCCAAGAAGCAAAACAACAACGCCATGCACCGCCTCCCCCACAAGAGCAAAGCAAGCAAAGGCAGCAAAGCCTTTCAGAATCTCCTCAATCACCTGAACGCTCATCAACGCATCAGCATCAAGCAGCTGCTCAAGCCCCCACGCAAACCCATTGGGAACAGCTAGGTGCTAAGCCACGCACAACGCTAGCACCCGAACAACAAAGACAAGAGAGGACACCGTCTCCTTCTCCAACGCGAACAAAACGCCATGCACCGCCTCCCCCACAAGAGCAAAACATGCAAAGGCAGCAGCGCCTCTCAGAATTCCCTCAACCACCTGAACACCCATCAACACACCGGAATCAAGCAGTTTCTGGAACCTCTATGCAAACAGAACAGAGCCCACAAACTGTTCGACCACGCATGGTAACAACATCTCAAATGAAAAAAACTCCATCTCTCTCGCATAAAGAAATCGCAGCAAGAGTTCAAAGTGATCTCTCTGTTCAACGTGCTCTCATAGAAGTCTACAATCATTCTAACATTGTTTATGGTGACCCATTTGTTTTTAAATATCAGACTGAAGATATTCAAAAAATGCCTCTTCTGGGAGAAGGACTCTCATGGCAAGTGGCAAACTATCCTAAAATATTTGCCTCCCTTTCCGGAAGGCAAATGCTTGGTATAAAAGATAATGCACGCAAAAATGCTGAAGAAGCTGTTCCTTCTCTATGCTCTGCTATTGATCGTTATACAGCAACTGTAAAACAAGCAAGAAAAGACATTTTAAAGGCGCATGAAGAGCAACAAAAACTCCAAGAACAATCTCCACAACAAGAGGAAAACAGGCAAAGACAGCAAAGCCTCTCAGAATCTCCTGAACTGCCTGAACGCTCAGCAAGAGGCAGGCATCAAGAGGCTTCTGAAACCTCTATGCAAGCAGAAAAAAATTCACAAACCGTTCGATCACGGAAAGCAGAATCCTCAAAAGCCATGGCTTTAAGCGGCTAAACTTCATAATCTTTTATTTTGAATCCCATTTCTTGGTGCAATTCTTTCACAAAGATTGCACCAAGAAATATTGTAGAATATCACAGCAAAGAGCACACAGAATATCTCCCTCATTTACTCTCACGAACTGAGAAAACTTCCAAATAATATTGCATAACACAAACATTGCACCGGAAACTCTAGGCATAAAGCAAAATCTTTTGCATCAAAAAAAAGCCTGTTCTTTTTGATAAAAAACATGAACGATAAAGTGGAGTGTGCGCAAAACAAGCTTTCAAAATGGATATTTGTCTTGCAAAAGCGTAAAAGGAAACATCTATGAGAAGCAACAAACCCCTGCTATACTTTTCGCGCTAGAAGAAATACAAAAACACCGCAAAACAATCAATGCAGCCGTCTATCAGCAAATAAATAAAGCATCGCAGAATTTCTTTTACCAAAGCGAGCAAGGTACTCAAAAATCAATATAGCATGACCAACCCAGAAATATAAAAAAACAATGTTCTCATGATGAAGAACAAGAAACGATCAAACAAGAAAAACAGAGACAGTAAAATGTTCCACCGTGTAAAACCAATGGCGTAAAAGCAATGGCGGTGCATACATAAGATTGGATGTTTTCGCTCTATCTCAAGCGAGATCACAGTCATGCCCCTTTCCTCCATCAATTGCCTGTTTTAGAGAAGAGAAAATGTAAGTGAATACCGATTTATAGAAGGATGAAAAATACTCAACAAATAAGAGGCAGTCTGTTTATGCACAGACAAAAACCGTAGTTTTAAGTATCTTAAAGCAGTAATATAAAACACCATTGGATTGCATATTCATGCACTTGCTTTAATTCTTAAGATCCCCAAGCCCATTTCGTGAGCGTCATCCGTGAATGGTATAACGATAAAACCATTAAGAACCATTCTCTTTACGCTTGTAAAAAAGCAAGCCAGCACCATCATTTATCTTTGCCAGCTCCCAATATTACACGATAAAGCTTGCCTTAAAACAGTTCATAAGAGGTATTTTTACCCCTTGTACAGTTTTTACTCACACGCCACCCCCACTTGTAACGTGCAAGCAAATAGTCTTAATTGATTCAACATATGGGAAATGTACAATGACCATATTCAGTGCTCTCATTCAATATACAAAACAACAAATGATCGTTATAAATCAATATAATAGAAACGTCACTGTTCAATTATTCAACAGTCTACGAAGCATTCTCTTTTATAAAAACATTGAATGATCATAATGATATGCAAATCAATATGATCGCATAACGTACAATAAAGAAACCACATACTGCTCAAGTAAAAAATTCCATTGGTTTCCCATTCTTTCACGCTCTTTTCCACGTATTATATGACTCATATTTTTTACATTAAGGAAAAAGAAACTTTGTTTTTTTATCTAGAGAATGGAAATGTCACCATGACAAAGACAGCCCAAAGAATATCAATGCACTCTTATTGACAGAAGGATAAATACCGCCGTAAAACGTCTTAAGAAATGTATTATTTTATTAACATACTGATCAGATTTTTATGATCTAACAGAGTTTTTATGTAACGCCTCTTTTTCATGACAGTCCTAATGTGTTTTTATGATCCTATTTAAAAAATTTGCCACTGTTGCTTCTGGAACCCTGATGAGCCGTATTTTTGGCTTTATACGTGAAATGCTGATGGCTGCGGCGTTAGGAACGGGTCCTGTTTCCGATGCATTCAATGCGGCTTTTCGTTTTCCCAATACATTTCGTCGTTTTTTTGCTGAAGGTGCTTTTAATGCAGCTTTTGTTCCTCTTTTTGCAAAAAAAATTACTGAAGATGGTCAAGAGAGCGCATGCAAATTTGCCGAAGAAGTCTTTGGTGTTCTCTTTTCACTGCTGTTACTTTTAACCATTGCCATGGAATTAAGCATGCCATTTTTGGTAAGAACAATTATTGCACCAGGTTTTGCAGAGGATAGCACGAAATTTAACGCCACCATTCATTTTACCGCCATCATGTTTCCCTATCTCACATGCATGTCTTTGGCAGCCATGATGGGCGGCATGCTCAATGCCTTGCGACGCTATTTTATTGCAGCCATAGCCCCTCTTTTTCTCAATCTTATTTTAATAAGCGTGCTTGCCTATGCTTGGATTTATCAGCTTGACGCTTGGCATATTGGCTTAAATCTTTCTTGGGGTGTTTTAGCAGCAGGTATTCTCCAGCTCGCCTTAATTGCTATTGCTTTACGTCAAAGTGGCATGAAAATTTTTCTCCGCCGCCCTCATTTTAGTCCCAATGTGCGAAAACTTTTAACTCTAGCACTCCCTGCTGCCATCACGGGAGGCATTACACAGATCAATCTGCTCATCAATACCAATATTGCTTCCAGTCAATCGGGTGCAGTATCCTCTTTAATGTATGCCGATCGTCTTTATCAATTGCCCTTAGGTGTGATAGCAATTGCCATTGCCACTGTTCTTTTACCAGAATTAACCAAGGCTCTACGCAGCAAAAAACACCAAGAAACACACGATTTACAAAATCGCTCTATTGAATTAACTCTCCTGTTAACGCTCCCCGCAACCATTGCCTTTCTCCTGCTCTCCACTCCCATTGTCAGTTTGCTTTTTGAACGTGGACAATTTACCAGTGAATCTACCCAGCGTGTTGCACAATTACTAGAACTTTACGGACTAGGACTCCCAGCTTTTGTCCTCATTAAAGTGTTTATCCCTAATTTCTTTGCCCATGAAGATACCAAAACACCAATGATTTTCACCGGCATTAGTGTTTTCATCAATATCAATCTTGCCTTAATATTATTCCCTTTCCTTTCCGCACGCGGCATTGTTATTGCCGAAATTACCTCTGGATGGGTCAATACCCTTTTGCTTTGTTGCGTGCTTATCGAACGCGGTTATTGGAAATATGATGCACAACTGATAAAACGCATTGTTTGTCTGATGATTATCACTCTTTTGAGTGCTGGAGTTCTTTATTATCTTATCGATATACTTGGTTTTTTATCTTACCCTTTATCCTCACAAGCGTCTTTTTTCTTGCGTGCCAGCACTTTGAGCGGGATCATGCTTGTCCTATTCGTGGTCTATGTGAGTGCCTATTTTTTACTGGACACACGTTCCTTTTTTCTCACCCTCAAAAATTTCAAAAAACGTCTATGATCTTTTATCTTGCTTTCAGAAAAATGCTTTGTCACAAACCATAAAACGAATAACTTTACTGAAGAGAAAGAACTCTCCTATGGATACTTTCACACCGCTTGTCTTTTCCGGCGTACAACCGAGTGGTCACTTACATCTTGGCAATTATCTTGGTGCCATCAAACATTGGGTTGAACTACAGAGGTCCTACCATTGCCTGTATTGCGTTGTTGATATGCATGCTCTCACCGTAAATCCAGATCCACAGAACCTGATTGAATCAACCAGAGCAGTCACAGCCGCCTTTTTAGCTGCCGGGATTGATCCTCAAAAGCACATTATTTTCAACCAATCTCGGGTTTTTCAACATGCTGAGCTTGCCTGGATTTTCAATTGCGTTGCCCGCATTGGTTGGATGCAGCGCATGACACAATTTAAAGATAAAGCAGGAAAAGATCGTGAAAAAGCATCTCTTGGGCTTTTTGCTTATCCAAGTCTCATGGCAGCCGATATTTTACTCTACCGTGCTACGCATGTTCCGGTGGGAGAGGATCAAAAACAGCATGTTGAACTCACACGCGATATTGCACAAAAATTCAATAACGACTATGCTCAACGCATTGCAGAGTTGAATTTTGCTGTTTCAATACAAATAGATGATGAAAAAAAACAAGTTTTCTTCCCAATACCAGAAGCCCTCATAGGGGAAACAGCCATGCGCGTTATGTCGTTGCGCGATGGAACAAAGAAGATGTCAAAATCAGATCCTTCAGACTTTTCGCGCATTAATTTGACCGATGATGCTGATCTTATTGCCAAAAAAATACGCAAAGCAAAAACGGATTCTGCCCCTCTTCCTGACAGCCTTGCCGAGCTAGAAGGACGACCAGAAATTGATAATTTGCTTGGTATTTATGCAGCCTTTGCACAAGTCAGCAAAGAAAAGGCTCTTAAAGAGTTTTCAGGACAACAATTTTCGCTTTTTAAAACAGCCTTAGCTGATCTTGCTGTTGATAAGCTTTCCCCCATAACAGGGGAACTGCGTCGTTTGCATCAAGATAGCACTTATATTGACTCTGTTTTGCAAGATGGTGCACAACGTGCCAGTGTTTTAGCAGAAAAAAATATGAAAAAAGTCCGTGAAATTGTTGGATTTTTGCACAAGACATGAGACAAGAAAAATAGCTGTAAAAAATAAATTATACTCGAATTTTGAGAAAATATTTTTCTCATCTTACAGAAGATAATTTCTCACATGAGAAATCATCATTATTTTTGCTGTGCCTTATCTCATCGCTTAAACAACCATTTTTACAGCATAGTAGAGATAATTAATTCTCCTATTTAAACCTTTTTGATGAATGGTTCCATAGCTCTTTTAACATCCATTGTCTCAAAACAAATATCACCAAACCTTATAAATTTAGCTAATTGTTTAAGCTCGTAATCTTTTGAAAGACTTCCTTTAATTGCACCTTCGTGTAAAGTATCATCCATACTGTAGGTAATATAATCTTTATTAAAACCTTTTTTAATGAACAATTTATCAGATGCTAAAAAGACAGCTAATTTTTGGTTTTGAATGATAAGGTTAAAATAAGGTCTTTTGGGTATTGATTTCATTTTATTAACGAATGAATAATCATCATTAATACCAATAGCATTAACATTGTCATGGCCAATTAATATTGATTTCTTTTTAAAGAATCTAAATTCATTGATGTGGTAATTTTTTAAATTGAAGAAATCAAAATAAGGATTAAATCGGGAGACACTATTACTTAAACAAATTATACGCCCCTCATCACGGTGTCTAAAAACAGTTTCACATAAACTAATTAATTTCTCCGGTTCATTTTCTAAATATTTTTCCTGTTCACAAACATATTCATCAAAAATGATTGTTTTAACTTTAGGAAAAGGGGACTGTTTGTATTCAATAGCTGAAGATAGAGGGATTAAATACCCACAAAGCATATCATTTTTTGCTTTAAAGAGAGGTGGTTGTCTATATGGTATTTTTGATCCAGTTTCTCCTCCACCTTGAAACTCATCTAAGTAAATTTCTGAATTATAAAGGATATGTTGACCTTTGCATCTAAATTCAGATGGTTTAAGAATGCCTTTATCTTCTAAAGGAATAAACATAGCGTCTTTTACACGTTGAATTTCTTCTTGTGTACGACGTACATATATGAATTGTTCATCTCTTTTTTTGTAAGCATTACAAACAAAACGTAATGCGCTAAACGTTTTTCCTAATTCTTTATTACCATCTAAAAAACTCCATAGTGCATTATAGGAAAGAACTTTATCTAAATCATAACACATTGATTTCTCCCCGCAAAAAAATATTTTTATAATATAATTTCACAGAACCTTCTTTTAAAGACCTCCTTATTCAATTTTTTTCTAAAACGACAATATTTAAAAAATTCTATTGAAAATCTTTCAAAGTTACCTTTACTTAGATATTTGAATAAAGTTTATTTGAAATATTTTTGCCGAAAAAGAGAGAGAAAAGCATGGTTTCTAAGCAAAAAGATCGTAAAAGAGATCATAAGAAGAAAATTCTGGTCATTATCGATGAAACTCCAGAATGTCGACGTGCCGTTTCTTTTGCCGCACACCATGCCAAAAACACCAAGAGAACATTGGTATTACTCTGTGTTGTTGACACTATCGAATTTCAACATTTTCTAGGTGTCAATGATGTTATGCGAACGGAATCGACAGAAACTGCCCAAAAAATGTTGGGTGAAATTGCCAATGATATACACACGACCCATGCCCTTGAAACAGAAATCATGATGCGTGAAGGTAAAACAATCGATGAAATTGCCAAATTGATCGATGAGGATAAAGAAATCGCCCTTATTGTTTTAGCAGCCAGTGGACACACAGAAGGACCAGGACCACTTATCCAATTAATTGGCAACCGAGGAACAGCATTTTCCATTCCCGTCACTGTCATTCCCAGCAATCTTGCTGACGAAGATATTGAAGCGATTGCCTAAAAAGACTATTTGGATAGAGTGATTTCATCCCTCATAACAAAAGGAGCGTATATGTTTATACAAACTGAAGCCACCCCCAATCCTGCAACATTGAAATTTTTGCCAGGTCGTGTGGTTCTTTCTGAGGGCGTATTAGAATTCCGTGATCGTGAAGAAGCCGCTAAAAATTCGCCTTTAGCTGCAAAACTGTTTAACATTCCCAATGTTAATGGTGTTTTTTTAGGCTATGATTTTATCACTGTGAGCAAAAAAGAGGGTGAATGGCAACATCTCAAACCGGTTATTTTAGGCACCATTATGGAGCATTTTCTCTCTGGTGACCCCGTTATCGCCAGCAACGCTGTAATAGGGGCAAAAGCCCACGCCCTTAACGAAGAATTTTATGATGAAAAAGACGCTGATATCGTCTTAACAATTAAAGAGCTCCTTGAAACGCGTGTTCGCCCAGCCGTTGCCAATGATGGTGGAGATATTACTTTTCGTGGCTTTGAAAACGGTATTGTTTACCTCAATATGCGCGGTGCCTGTGCTGGATGCCCCTCTTCAACTGCAACACTCAAACATGGTATTGAAAATCTTTTACGCCATTTTATTCCAGAGGTTTTAGGAGTTGAAGCCATGCCGCAATAAAAACCAGCTTTGATAAAGCACTGATAAAAACAAACAGGATAATAAAAACATTACTTCTTAGAACTCTCTTACAAAAACCAACTTGGCAAGCAAGAACATTACGCCCTCTCTCACCCTAAACACCATAGGTGCACTTTCTCGATAAGAGTTCTATCATGCAAATGATATCTCTACAGTAGCTTGATTTATAAAGATAATTCTTTCACATGGTATCGTATTTAATTTTCTTCCCGCATATCGCAAGTTTCTTACATTTCAAATCCTCTTGAAAGGGAAGCAATAAACCATGTATATGTCCATAAACTGGCTTAATGTATGAGTAAAAACTTCAAGAAAACAAGTAAAATATCCTATAGATTGTCTCAGATGCTAAGAGCTTTTACAATCATTTTGAGTAGGTAGGCATTTTGAGTAGATCGGCATTTTAAACTGGTAGCAAGAATGCAAATACCAGCATGATGCTCTGACAAAGAAAACCACCACAAAACATTGGAGTCTATTTTCTTAAAGTACGCCTTTTCTTTAAAAGATTTAAAAAGAATTGAAACAGTTTTTGTTTTAAATCTCTAAATTCTGGTATACGCTTTAACAAAGGGAAAATATTTTACAAATTCTATATTAAATTTTTTTCACGAATTCAGATTTTAAGCCAATCTGACCAATTCCAGGAATCTTACAATCGATATTATGATCTCCCTCCACGAGACGGATATTTTTCACCTTCGTACCACTTTTGAGAACAGATGCAGCACCTTTAACTTTAAGATCTTTCACCACCATAACGCTATCCCCATTTGTCAAAATCTGACCATGAGCATCGTAAACGGCATCAGTAACAAGCTCTTCACTCTTTTGTGGCCACTCATGGGCACATTCAGGACAGACAAAATTGTCACCCTCTTCATAAGTATAAAGACCACTACAATGCGGACATTGAGGATATTGGTTCATAGTTGCCCTCTTTTCTTCAAGAAAAATCATTTCTTTGAGTGCTCATAGAGCAATCCGTATTCCTTGTCTATTGTCTCATAAAAAACAGCTCTCTTTTTCAATGCTATCTCCTCCTCTCGTAATAAGTAAACACTTCATAGCACCGCTCTAAAGGGCGATATTTCATAGGCTCCATAAACAAGCTTTCCCCTTATCGCTCACCCTATGCTTTAACAAAACACTCTATGCATAAACTTTATATGCCCTGCCTAAAGAATGGAGTTTCACGACATAACTGGATAACAGACTAGTGTTCATAACAGGCATTGTACAGCTTATCATAAAGAATTTTGATGTAATATACCACTCCCACTGAGCATGCATAAGGGAATGGTTGCTTGCTTCTCTCTCAAAAGAGCTTGAAATGAGAGGAGCTTAAGATATGTGGGAAGAAAATTCAAATTGAAATCATAATTTATCTTTATGAATCAATACACTTTAGTGATGTCATTTGCATGATAGAACTCTCATCGAGAAAGAGCACCTATGGAGCTTTATAAGAGAGAGAGAGGGAGTAGTGTTCTCGCTTATTGATTTGGTTTTTAGGAAAGATTTGAAGAAACTGATATTTTTGTTTCTCCGTTTGTTTGTATCAGTGTTTGATCAAAGCTAGTTTTTATTGCCACATAGCTTTAACACCTGAAACCTCTAGAATAAAATGGCGTAAAAATTTTCCAATACCATATTTTAGCGCCATAAGAGGCTTTCTCTTATAACCATGATTTTGGAGCGGCGTGAGAAGGACAAAACAATCCGTTTGATTGTTGGTCAAGAACTCTGTTAAGCGCCCCGTAAGCGGCTTGACCATTAAACCCAAGAATTATGAGTCCTCTCAACAAACGCGACTGTGACAGCATGATTTCTGTGAGCGAAGAGAACAACTTGAACAGCACACTGCTTGATTGCATGCAAAACACGCCATCACAAGGCTGTGTTCATTTTTATTGCCAATCCTCTCAAATTACTTTATGAATTAAAAGATGTTTTGGTCGTATACGCAACGACCAATAGGGATTCAAAAACCCGAAACCTCGATCCTAAAATGAAGCTACTGATGTGGGTGTCCCGGGATTCCGGGATTTTTTGTCATGTCCAGGTGCTGTTACAGCACTAAAAGCAAAAAAGCTGATTCGAGGTCAGTGTTTTTGACTCCCGGAATACCAATGCGAGGGCGCTCGCAGCCGGTGGGAGGGGAAATGCAAGGTAAAAATCTTCATAACGACAAATTCATTGATCAATTCGTTGGCAAAAAAATTCGCTTCAGACGAAACATGCTGAAAATGTCTCAAAAACAATTAGAACAGTCTTTAGGAGTAAGCTTCCAGCTCCCAATGTTACGACAGATCTTGCATTAAGACGATTTATAAGGACCATTTTTACTCCTTTCTTATACAAATTTGATTCACACACTCATCCCATTTGTTATATGCAAATGAGTGGTTTTGATTGATTCAAGATAAAGAGATTTGAAATGAAAGAATCTTACGTTATTCGAGGGGCTAATTCAATATGTATAACGCTAGATTAGCATTATAAATCAATACGTTGTACAATACATACCAAACTGCATATTCTTCAAATTCTATTCTTTGAGATAAAAATTTTAAAACTTATTTTGAGTCTGATATGAAAATATCAGCGTAATTTTGAAAAATGCCCACTTTACCATAGCGCCCTTAGCCATTCATTCGAACAGAACCAGTAACATGCAATCACATATTGGCGCAAATGGAAGAGGAACCATAGCAAACAGGATTCCATATTTTCAAAACTTACTGGAAAAAATGTTCCGCACTCGCTATAGTAAAATTATTGAAAAAACCCGGTTTCTCAAGCTTCATCTTGTCGAGAAGATATCTCTCAACGCCCCCACGCCCATTTCATAACAGCGCTCGTGAATAATATGACAGTAAATCCATGGAACATGCCCATCTTTACGCTTATGAAGGAACAAGCCGGCATCATCATACTCTCAGCTCCAAATGTTGCAACAACCTTTGCCTTGAGACGGTTCATGAGCAGCATTTTCATCCTTACTAAATCATGTTTATCTACACACTCATCCCACTTGTAAAATACAAGCAAATAGTTTTGGTCTTTTCAACGTGAGAGAAATTTACACTATTTGGGACTCTCATCCAACATGCAAAACAATGAATTATCTTTATAAATCAATTTACTGCCAAGAAGGAGAAGAGA
This sequence comes from Bartonella sp. MM73XJBT, assembly GCF_028618465.1. NCBI lineage: Bacteria > Pseudomonadati > Pseudomonadota > Alphaproteobacteria > Hyphomicrobiales > Bartonellaceae > Bartonella > Bartonella sp. MM73XJBT. Next base: position 69,769 of record NZ_JAQISY010000009.1, read on the forward strand.
GATTGTTTGGGTAAAGTTTATAGCATAAGTATTACATGAATGGTTTGAGATTTTCTGATAGAGCGCTATAAGGATATATCTCATGTGGCATAAGGGGGCCGCGTCTTTTATCACCCTCCTTAACTCATAAAAAGAGGAAAAAGAACTGAGCGTATTATGCAGCAAAGATATCATTTCTTATCTAACCACTGATAGAAGAATAGGAATCAAAAAGACTTGGCTCCTTGCAAACTTCATTTTTATGCTTGGATCGCTGGGGGTAGGATTAAGCTATGACTTTCAAACCATTATATCTGCTCGTATTATTCAAGGTTTTGGAACCGGTCTTTTGTTGCCCCTAAGCCAAACCATTATTGCCTTACAATTTGGACAAGAACGGGTGCGCCAAGCCATGGGCACCATAGCCGTACCAACAGTTTTTGCTCCTGCCTTTGGTCCACTGGTAGGTGTATCACTTGCTCAGTATGTATCTTGGCGCTTGTTATTTTTTATCAATATTCCGCTTATTTTCTTGGCAGTCGCCATTGGGGCAAAATATTTAACAACCAACGAAACAGAAAAAACAAAATTTAACCTACTTGCATTTTTAGCGTTTTCCATATCCCTTATTTCATTTTTTTATCTCACAGAAGCCGCAAATAGAAACAACAACAACACCGTATATATCCTAGCACTTATAGCGGTGCTCTCTCTCATATGCTTTATTGTTTTTAATCAGAACGCAAAAAACAAATTAATCGTCTTTAGCGGATTTACAAATGCACGCTACACATTGCTTATGATCATGGGGCTTATTGCTTCATTTCTTTTTTACAGCTTTCTGGTTTATTTCCCATTAGCCCTTGCCACAGAAGAGCCCCATGAAAAGAGCCTCCTTATCATCGGCGCGGTCCTTTGCGCTGCAAGGGATAGGAGCATGGATTGGAAGAAAATTTATTTACCAGCAATGGAAAGAAAAATCTCCCTTTTTCATGATCGGCATTGGTTTGGTGATATCAAGCTTTGAATTATTATGCTTTGGCTATCATATAAGCATAGATGGACTAGGATTCTTGCTAAGAGGCGTAGGACTTGGCATTACCACCATTGTATGCCTATCCGCGCCCATCCAATATGTCAATCGTTTATACGTCAAAGATACGGCTGTTATCACACGTATATTACAGCAAATAGGAGGAGCCTTAGGGGGAGTATTTGCTGGCTTTTTGCTTCATTTGTTGCAAGAGGAATATCTTTCCTTAAGCCAAACATATCTTATATTTTTTCTCTTCTCTATCTCTGCATTTTTACTGTTTTGCCTCGCATTTTTCTTATCACCCAAAGAGAAGAACTCTGATTTGTGATATAGTTTTTTGAAAAATTCATAACACTTGCAATGGTGATAAAATTATACAGTATTTACCACTGTTGAAAAAACAACGTGACTAATTCTCATATCTCAGGCAAAATATAAAAAATTCTATAGTCACAAGCCATTTAAAAAAATATTTTTTATAAATCTTTTGCGCTTATTATACAGACATAAAAAAAATCGTATCATTACTTGCAATACAAGTAACTGACATAAGGAATTCCACATGGAATTACCAAAATAGTCTTTTACAAATTGTAATATTAGAGCAAAAACTTCACTTGCTAAATTATACAAAAATAAAATAAGAAATGCATTTTAACAAATGTCAAAGAAAATTATTTTATAAAAAAGTGCAAAAGACCACAAAACACCCAACACAAGCTTAAAAGACAATAAAAAACACGTGAGCAATATGGAAAAGCTAGACGGCAAAAGCATGGATATCGTGGAACAAAATATTAAACAGTTTAAACAACTGTTTCCTGAAGTATTTTCAGAAGGAAAAATTAAATTCGACCAGCTGCAAGAACTTTTAGGAAATTATGTCATTAAGGATGAAGAGCATTATAATTTCACATGGCATGGGAAACGTGCAGCAAGTCGTCTTGCTCAAACACCAAGTACAGGAACACTACGCCCTTGCAAACAAGAAAGTATAGATTGGGACACTACACAAAATCTGTTTATTGAAGGTGACAATCTCGAAGTTTTAAAACTTTTGCAAAAAACCTATCACCGTCAAATAAAAATGATTTATATCGACCCTCCCTATAATACAGGTAATGATTTTGTTTATAAAGACGACTTCAAAGACGGCATAAAAAATTATCTTGAAATGACAGGGCAATTGGATAATGAAGGCAAAAAAATAGGGACGAATTCAAGCAGTGCAGGACGTTATCATACCAACTGGCTCAATATGATGTACCCACGCTTAAAATTAGCACGCAACCTGCTTCGTGATGATGGTGTTATTTTTATCTCTATTGATGATAAAGAACAAGTTAATCTCAAAAAACTTTGCGATGAAGTATTCGGAGAAGAAAACTTTATAGAATCGTTCGTGTGGCATAAAAAAACCCCTCCTAATAATGTGATAGTTGGCTCCGTACATGAATATATTTGTATGTACGCAAAAAACAAAGAGTGTTCTGAATTGTTTTTATTGCCGCGAGATATAGAAAAAGATCAAGATTACAAAAATCCTGATAATGATCCAAGAGGACGTTGGAAACCAGATAATTTAACTGCAGCAGCTAAAGGTGGTCGTTCTACAAAAAGTCTACTGTATACAATCACCAACCCCATAACAAAGCAAAAACACAAACCTCCCAAAGGAAGAATGTGGGCAGTTCCATACAATGTTATGCAACAAAAAATAAACAATGGAACTGTTTATTGGGGAAAAAACAATAGGGGGCGCCCTATGGATAAACGTTTTTTAAAAGAAACACGCAATGGGCGAGTAGCATCAACTTTATTAAATGATGTAGGCACAAATAGTTCAGCATCAAAATATCTAAATAAACTGTTTTCTGGACTAGTTTTATTTGAAACTCCAAAACCAGTTAATCTTTTACAAAGATTGCTGCAAATATCAACCACCCAAAATGATCTCATCCTTGATTTTTTTGCAGGTTCTGGCACCACAGCGCATGCGGTGATGCAGTTAAATGCCGAAGATGGTGGAAAGCGACGTTGCATTTCAGTGCAACTCCCCGAACCCACAGAAGAAAAATCCGAAGCTTTCAAAGCTGGCTATAAAAATATTGCGGAAATATCCAAAGAACGCCTGCGCCGTGCTGGAAAAAAAATCAAAGAAGAGCAAAGTAAAAAACTGGATTTAAATAACAGTAAATGGCTTGATCTAGGCTTTAAAGTTTTCAAGCTTGATAGTTCGAATATCAAACGCTGGGAAGCAGATTTCGACACACTAGGAACAGACCTGATTAATGCCGTAGACTATCTCAAACAGGACCGTTCCAATGAAGACCTACTTTATGAAATTCTTCTCAAATACGGGCTTGATCTAACTGTTTCCATAGAAATGCGTCTCATTGCCAAAAAAAATATCTACATTATTGGACATGGCACTTTGATTGTCTGTTTAGATACAGATATCGATATGGATGTTATCAAGAGCATTGGCACCCTTAAAGAAGAGCTAAAGCCGGATATGATGCGCGTTGTGTTCAAAGATGACAGTTTTAAGGATGATGTTGTTAAAACCAATGCTCTCATGTGCCTAAAACGCTATGGCATTTCTGATGTTAAAAGCCTGTAGAGAAAATAGCTATGAAAATTAAATTTGATCCCAATCAACATCATCAACGTCGTGCATGGGAAGCTGCTGCAGGAGTTTTTGAAGGCCAAGAACTTGATAAAGCTCTGTTCTCTATGCCTTCATTAAGCAAAAATGAATTTGAAACTCACTTAATACAGCAAAGTGATATAGGCTTTGGCAACCGCTTATGTCTTTTACCTGAAGAAATATTAGAAAACGTTCAAAATATTCAACTCCGTAATGGTTTAAAGCAAACTAAAGAGTTAAAAAGCTTTGATTTTACCATTGAAATGGAAACAGGTACGGGAAAAACCTACGTATATCTACGATCTATTTTTGAAATGAATAAACGTTATGGTTTTTCGAAATTTATTATTGTGGTTCCTAGCATCGCGATTAAAGAAGGCGTTTTTAAAACTCTAGAAATGGCAAGAACGCATTTTAAAGAGCAATATGATAATATTCCCTTTGACTATTTTGTTTATGACTCTAGCCGATTGGAGAAAGTGCGTAGTTTTGCCAGCAATGATTATATCCAAATTATGGTGATCAATATTGATGCTTTCCGCAAAAGCTTTACTGATCCATCAAAAGAAACCAGCGCAAATATTATCCACCGCTGGAATGATAAAATGCAAGGCGTACCAATTGATTTCATAAAATCTACTCACCCCATTGTGATTATTGATGAACCCCAAAGTGTGGACACTACTGCCAAATCAGGAGAAGCAATCAAAGCTCTTAATCCACTTTGCACCTTCAGATACTCTGCGACACATATTGATAAACACAATATGCTCTATAAGCTGGATTCCATTGATGCTTATGATCAAAAACTAGTAAAGCAGATTGAAGTCGCTTCTATTCAAGTAAAGGATGGGCACAACAAAGCGTATATTAAGCTATTGGCTGTTGATAATAAGAAAGGTCACCGCGCCAAGATTGAACTAGATATCCAGAAAAAAAACACGATTAAACGTATTGAAAAATGGGTAAGACAAGGAGATGATTTGCTTCGTATATCTGGCGGTCGCTCTCTTTATGATGGTTACGTTGTAAATGATATTTATTGCGAAGAAGGCAATGAATATATCGACTTCACCAGTAAGCCAGATATTATTCGCCTGCACCATGCGATTGGTGATGTAAATGAGGATGAGTACAAAAGACTACAAATCCGCAAAACTATTGAAGAGCATTTAGATAAAGAGCTAAAGCTCACACCAATGGGAATTAAGGTCCTTAGTCTTTTTTTCATTGATAAAGTGGCGAATTATCGAGACTACACTGCTTTTGAGCAAAAAGGCAAATACGCTCTCATTTTTGAAGAAGAATATGCAAAGGCAATTAAAAAGCCGAAATACCATAGCCTTTTTTCTGAAATGGATACGGATAGTCTACCCTCACAGGTTCACAATGGTTATTTTTCTAGTGATAAGAATGGTGTTAAAGACACTAACGGTTTTACAAAAGCGGATGAGGATACCTATAGCCTTATTATGAAAGATAAGGAAAAACTTCTTAGTTTTGCTTCTAAGTTAAAGTTTATTTTCTCTCATTCCGCTCTAAAAGAAGGATGGGACAATCCCAACGTCTTCCAGATCTGTACACTCAATGAAACAAAATCCACCATAAAAAAACGCCAAGAAATTGGGCGCGGGCTTCGTATTGCTGTGAATCAGGATGGAGAACGTGTCTACGGTTTTGAGGTTAACACACTAACGGTTATGGCTAACGAGTCCTACGAAACTTTTGTTGATGATCTGCAAAAGGAAATAGAAAAAGAAGAGGGAATATGTTTTGGTCTTATTGAAGAACATGCCTTTGCCAATATTGTCATTGAGAAAGAGACCGGAGAGCAAGCGTTTCTTGGTGCCAAAGCCTCAGAAATCCTTTGGAATAATTTCTTGGAAAGACAATATATTGACCAGCACGGCAAAGTAACAGACAAACTAAAAAAAGCTCTGAAAGAAGAAGCTATTGCGCTCCCTGAACAATTTGAAATGCAAAGACACATTATTACAGCTACTCTTAAAAAGGTTGCTGGCGGATTAAATATTAAAAACAATGAGGATAAACGCACAATACACTTAAACAAAGCTGTTTTTGAAAGTTCTGAATTCAAAGAACTATGGGATCGTATTAAATATAAAACCCTCTATAATGTAGAATTTAATCCAAAGAAGCTTATTGAAAAGTGTGCCACGAGCATTCAAAACAACCTCATTGTTAGCAAAACAAAGTTCAATTATACTCGAGCAAAGACTGAAATCAGTAAAGCCGGTGTAAATATCACTGAAAGTAAGGAAAGCACTCATATATATGATGTGCGTGATTATCAAATTCCAGATATTTTAAGTTACCTCCAGAATGAAACTAATCTTAAGAGACGCTCCATTCTTGATATCTTACTCAAAAGTGGGCGCTTAAATGACTTCAAAAACAATCCCCAAAAATTCATTGACGAAATAAAAAAGCTTATCAAGCGCGAGATGCAGCGTTTTATAATTGATGGTATCAAATACTACAAAATTGGTGATCAGCATTTTTATGCACAAGAGCTTTTTGAAAGTGAAGAGTTGATTGGATATTTGAATAAAAATATGATTGAATCCGACAAATCGGCCTATGATCATATTATCTATGATTCAGATATTGAATCTGATCTTGCACAATCATTTGAAAAAAATGAAGAGGTAAAGGTTTATGCCAAACTGCCTATGTGGTTTAAAATTGATACCCCACTTGGATCATATAGTCCCGATTGGGCTGTTTTATTCGAACGAGACGGGCAAGAAAGGCTATATTTTGTGGTGGAGAGCAAAGGAACTGTTTTCGAAGACATGTTGCGCGATACAGAAAAAGCAAAAATTCATTGTGGCCGCGAACATTTCAAAGCTCTAGGAGGAAACACCCAATATATCGTTACTGATAATTATGAAACTTTTCTCAATCAAGTAATTCAAAAAAAATAAAATAACTCTTAGAGTAACCATTTTGGCTATTTATTCATATGTTGACATATCTATAAAGTTAGTACACCCTCTTCGTAAAGGATACAATGGAGGAGCAAGAATGCGGGACGTCAATCGATTATCAAATAGAACGGGAAACAATCAAAACCATCACAAGAGGATATAGTCAAAGTTCCCAATGACCTGACGATTGTTGCACGAACATCAGGGCGCAGTGTTGTTACTAAGTCAGGGGAGACTTATGTTGATTTTATGTCGTGTTCGTATCTAGGGTTAGAATGTCATCCAGCATTAAGTGATGCCGTAAAATCTTCTATAGAGAAGTTTGGTGTGCAATATGCAGCCGCGCGAACGCGTGCAAAATGTATATTATTTGATGAACTTGAGTTAAAATTAAATACCATTTTTCTCGATTCCCATTCTGTCATATTTAATTCCGTAGGTGCAACCCATCTTGCGGTTATGCCTATCTTAGGTTCAGGAGAGCTTCCAGGATATCCTATAAAAATGAATGGAATTTTATGGATTGTTGATAAAGAAACGCACGCGTCAGTGCAAATCTTACGTGGTATACTCGAACAATTTGGCAATTATATAAGAATTTCATTTAAAGATATTACAGCACTAGAGAAAAGGCTACAGGAAAGTAAATTCAAAATAGAACACCTGTTTTGGTATCTGACTCTCTCGGTTCTATGGGAGGAGCAAACGATATAAGAAAGTTAACAGAATTAGCGAAGCTGTACAACGGATACTATTATGCAGATGATGCACATGGTACCTCAATTATCGGAAAAAATGGCTGTGGTTATACACTGCATTTACTAGAAGAATACAAAGAAAATCTTATTTTAATTTCTTCCCTGTCAAAAGCATTTGGTTCCCATGGTGGTTCAGCTTCATTTAGCAACAAAGAAGCTGCATCTTTTATTAAGAAATATGCTCTTAACTATATTTTCAGTGGTCCACCTTCTCTCCCAGGAATAGCAGCTTGCCTTGCTTCTGCAGATATTCATCTTTCACAAGAAATTAACCAACTTCAATGTAAACTGCACGAAAATATCTCTTATTTTGATCAAAGAGTCTCCAACGTTGCGGTACAGGAAAGGCTGAGCCCCATTAGATCCATCTTTATGGGAGCCGAAGACAAAGCAATAAGAGCCTCATATAATTTAAGAAAGCGCGGTTTTTTGGTTACAGCGGCAATGTACCCAACAGTGGCTAAAAAGAAAAGCATTATTCGTGTGGCAATATCAGCAGCGCATACTCAACATGATCTCGAAATATTCGCGGCAAATATGAATGAATTGATAGAGCTCTCCTCTGCTCACTGAAACGATCACGATTTATTAAAAAGCAGAGGTATTGCATAAATGGATTACCAGTAAAGCCCCTACCTTTAAACCAGCATATTGAAAAGATTTCTTCTAAATCATGCAAACGCAAGCAAAACAAAAAGGCCGTTTTAATCCGCTCATGACTAAAATAATAAAGAAATGCTACCCGCCATCAATATCAATCGTTAGAGGCTTCATACATTCTCAAAATTGATGAAAAAATTAAAATATTTTTTCTCTATCAAATGTCATCATGAAAAGGATTTAACGATGAAACTTTATTGGATTGTTGCGCAAGAAGAACATGCAAACGCACAGAATATAGAATATTCCTATTCAGAATATACAGAAGAGTTTAATAAAAGAGGCATCGAATTTCAGTTTTTAAAGTTAGAAGACTGCCTCATCAAAGCAAATCATACAGGTGAATTTATTTTTTTATATCAAGGTGTCCCGCTAAATCCAGATTATTCAGCATATATTTTATCCAAAGCAGATCTCAACCCACAAGCAAGAGCCATCAGTTTCACATTAAGAAATTATTTTAGGGTAAGTGGTATTCACCTTCTTAATGAATGCATTTATGGAGTAGAAAATCTTGAATGGGATAAAATTGCGCAAATGGCATTAGCACGTAAGCTAGGAGCTCCAGTCCTTCCATTCACGATATGTGGCTATCACAAGCAAACAGTACCTACAATCATATCTTTTATTTCATCAGAATATGAATCCTTTATTTTCAAACCCATAGGCTCAGGAATGGGATTTGGTGTCATTAAATCAGATGGATTGCAACATGCCATGAGTATAGGAAATCTGATCTCAACTTCTTCTTCTGGGTATTTCTTAATGCCTTTTGTAAAGAATGCACAGGATGTAAGATTTTTCTTTATATCAAGAAAACTCTGTTTTGTAGAATTCCGCAAACCTCAAGAGAACAACTATATTGGAAATGTAGCACGCGGAGGCACAAAAACGATTCTTACAGAAGCGGCTTTTATAACCGCATATGGCAAGAAAAAATTCTATCCTGAAATGCTCGGTATTTCTAAAAACATCGTAGAAAAAACAAAAAACAATATTCTTGCAGTGGACTGGCTGGTGAATCAAGAAGGATACTATTTCAACGAAATGTGCACAGCGGAAACAGGGCTGACAAAACTTCCTCAAGAGATACAACAAAATGTATTTGACCATTTAACAGCACTTCTATGGAAATTCCATGTGCAAAAATAAAATTACTTTTTTCATCTATAGCGCAGTTTTTCTTTCTGAATTTTCCTTTTTCTTTGTACTCCCTCTGCTTGGAAACTCTTCTCTCATAACTGCTGCAAATGTTGCTTTTTATCTGGCTGGATCGGTAATCCTTGAAAGCATTCTCATGGTAACCACAACGGGTTTATTAGAAAGATTTTCGCGTAAACTTTTAATGGCTACCGCCTTTATTTTAAGGAGTACCGCTTTTGTATGCGTTATCCTATCGCTCATGCCTTCTGCATGGTTTATCTTTTTTACCTTAATGGCTTTTTCGAAAGCAATTTCAAAGCCATTTTTGAGAGAAATTTTATCAGAACATCTCAATGGAAGTGCTCTTAAACGTGCATTAACTCTCTATTCTTTTTTTCAAAACGCTGCGGTTGTTATCGCCCCTCTTGTTGCAACAAGTGCCATAAAATATAACGCATCAGCTTTTCTAATGGTTTTTTTTGCACTCATTGGTCTGTATCTTTGTGTTCTATCTCTCAAAATTGTTTATCACTACCCCCATAAAACATCATTTCTTGAAAAGGATAAAAAAACAAAGAAACCTTTTCTTTCTTTTTTTAAAACAATAATACATAATCGTTCTATTGCTTATTTGCTGATCACGGCTTTGCTTTGTGCATTACTCATGGGAATTTTCATCACCACTACAACACTTCTCAGTAAATTTGATAGCAATCTCGCTCCTTATAGTGGGATTTTCTTTTCAATTGTTGGTATTAGCATTTGTATCTGGCAGGGGGTAATCAATAAACATCTTACCCTTTCCGATAAAGCAACTTTTTATCTGCTCTGCTTTATGGGAGGTTTCTCCTCATTTTTCCTCATGGGTGGTATCTTTACCGCTGTGACTGCTTTAATTGCATACAGTATCTATGAATCTGTCATGGTTCCAGAGATATACTATCAAGCAGGGAAAACAACCACATCCCTCTCTTCTAGTGTTCTTTTTAGTTATATTCTTGTTGTTTCAAATATTGGCCAAGCTATAGGCTCATGGACAAGTGGATGGATCATCAGCCATTTCAACAATCATATCGCTGTGCTTTTTGGCATGATTGTTGGTATCTGCGCCTTTGCCTCTTGCCTGTGCCTCATGCAGACTAAAAAAAATAGGGACCTTCAATGTCACATATAATTTTTGCTACTGGGGGCACAACAAGAGTGCCTAAAACACTTCGCCATAAATGGCTCAATTATGAGTTTGTAACACACTCTGCAGCAAAAAAGCTCGAAACTGTTTTTAAAAATTGCTCTGTAAGCTCCGTGGCAAATTGCCTCACAGCTGGAGGATTATGGGGTGGATTTTTATTTGCACATGAAGTTTGTAGACTACTCAAAATAACATATTATCCATTTGCCTCTATGGTTGATCTTGAGACTTTGAGTTCCGCTATCGAAGAATTTTCTATCGATACCATCATTTGCCTGCCAAGTTTTGCGGATAAACTTATTACGATATCTCGGAAGCAAAAATTAAAATCTTTAAAAAACCTATTCTATCTTGGAGAAGCCTTTCAACCTGAATCTGTGATAAAAATAAAAGACGTAATACCTGAATTAAATATTAAACCTCTTAGCTTTACCACCCAAGAAACTGGTCCAATAGGATTCCAGTGTTCTGAGATTGACGGTGACGTTTATCATCTTTATGATCACATTCAAGTAAAATCAAATCCTGAAAATGATGAATTAATAGTATCTGTTTTTTATCCTGATGATGCACCATTACTTGAACACGCCACAGGTGATGTTGTCCATATTGTATATCATCAATCATGTGACTGTGGTTACTGTGGACATAACTTACACCTGAAAGGAAGAACACCAGCTTTCTATAATATTATGGGCACTTCGATTTCTATTCACGATTTCACAAATGTCTTGAATCTTCAAGGTTGCGCTCTTTCGGCTACAGATATTCAACTCATTATCGTAAACCAATTTGAACACGGCGTTGGAGTTTTATTGTTCATTGATTCACGTTACACTCGTGAAAGAAGCGCTCTTTTATCATCGCTCTTATCATCTTATTTAATAAAAGATATTATCAATAAATCACAATTTTTCCATGTTTACTTTATGCAAAAATCTCAATTTATTCGCTCCTCAAGCTCTAAAAAAATAAAATCCTTTTTTCAAACGACTGAATATCCTATAGTGCTTGATGGTGATTTAGTAGAAATTAAATAAGCTAAGATTGCGATTTCCCACAAACGTTCTTGTGCTTCCTTGTTTTTTCCTTCATACGCGCTTAATTTTTAATGTGGTATATTCTCTTTCATTTATATCTTAGAGCTTCATGGATCAGCCATAATAGAAAATTTTCGAAAAAACGTACCACGACGACCAGCATCTGAGTGTGTTCCTTCTTGAATTCTGATAAAAAATAGTTCTATTCTTACATGACATTGCCCTTTTCTTTTTTCAGGCATTCTGCCATCACCATAATATTTCACCTCTTCTATTTTCTTCTAGGATAAATTATGTGATCGTTTTACCCACTACAGTGTACAGAGTTTTTCTTTGTATTACGGATAAATATGGCAATGATCCCCTTGCCATAACATCTCTCTCATCATGGAGGTTTAGTTTTTTACCTATTGATAACACGCAATAATTCTATGGCATAACATTTGCAATTGAGTTGTTACACGCGTTTCTCCCTTCCGCGCTGCCATCTCCTTCTTCGGACCTCAGTGGGCAATTTCTGCAAAAGCAACTAGTCCCCTCTAAGGGCGTAGGATGGTCAAAAAAGGATGGGGATTGTGGTCAAGGGATGGTGCGAAGATAAGGATATATATGCGGATTGTACATAGGATAATGCAAGAGATATTGTAAAAGAAGAGGAGCTGAGCTTAGGTTTAATTTTTGAGAGCCCTTTCCGCGCATAATGACGTATCTATACGCTTTTCACCTACTCACCTTGCGTCAGAAAGAATAATGTTTGCCTACCCTATTACGCTCGATTTCGTTTCTTTCACGGCGGAGGGAAGATATACTGAGCCATCTCAGAGTGCTCACCATAAGGTCTGGTTCAAGGTAGTCCACGCCCTTAGAGCCTCAGTAAACCATACAAATGATCAGCAGATGGTGTCCACCAAAAGAAGCTTTATTATTCACAAACCAGCATGAGTAGGAATCTTCATCATTTGATGATATGGGGAGCAAACCAACTTTGTAAATCAATCTCTTGACTTATAATGGAGTAAACTCTGTCTTGGTATTTTTGCACACATTCACAAACACTATTGAGAAATCAGAGGCGCATATCCTCTCAACCTCTTGTTTTGTTAGCAGCTCTTGCGCTTAAAGAATGATAGTTTCTGTTCAATCTCCCTTTGAGAGATATTACACTCTTTTTTATTCATACATCCTATTGATTTTATGTGATTTTTAAGGTTCTGGGTTCATAAATAAAGGTTAGGGAATAGGATTTTCCAACATGGCTCTATAAAATAGATCTTATTCTGCAAACTTCCTCCACTAATTTTTTTAATTTTGCTATGTCCTCTTGCTAAAAATTCTCTAAAGTTTTAACAAACATACTAGGAATTTCAGAGAAAACCGCATAACATTTGCAATACTCTATAAGAGATCATATAATATTTGCACTGTTAGAGACCATCAACGACTATGAAAGCGCACTGAACGGGCAAATTTCTTAAGCTATTTTTTCTATTTAGCCCTTTCAGCAGGGATTTCTTTCCCCCAATGACATGGCAATGAGCGTT
>NZ_JAQISY010000090.1:0-1913 GCF_028618465.1 Bartonella sp. MM73XJBT
AATCTTTCAACTCGAATCCTATGATGATGCAGAACTTGATCGAAAAAGGACGGCGGCTCTTTTCGCAGCGTTTGTCAAGGACAATTCCCCAAACGTCGCAAAATTATCCGATAATCGTGATAAAAACGACGTTGAAGAAAAATACGAAGCACCTGCCATTGCACCCGGTGCATCTCTTTATTTAGGAGAGAATAAAGATGTTACATTCTCAAATCCTGTTGAGGTTGGTGGTTCTTATGAGGCTTTTCAGTATCGTAATATTTTAAAAATTTGCTCGGCTCTCAATATGCCTTATGCCGTTGTGACTGGAGACGTTACGCGCGGTAATTTTTCCAATGTGCGTACCTCTATCATTCAGTTTAGACGGCACGTCAAACAATGGCGTGAACATATCATTGCCTTTCAGTTTAACCGCATTATTTGGGAACGTTTTGTTGAAATGGCAGTACTTTCTGGACGCGTTCACTTACCCGGATGGGAAGAAAATCCCTTGCCATGGCTTCAATGTGAAAGCTTTGCACCACCGCTTGAAATGATTGATCCAAACAAGGATATTTCGGCAGAAAAAGAAGAAATCCGTGCTGGCTTGAAAACACGACGCATGGCACTGGCCGAACGCGGCTTTGATATCGACAGCATTCATGCCGAAATGCAAGAAGAACACACAGATGCTCGTGCGCGCGGATTATCTTTTGACACCGATATGGCGGCACCGGCTGGTAGCAATCAAGCGATTGGTGATGAAGATTCAGAGACTTCTGAGACTTATGAAAGCAACCAAGGCAGCGAGGCACACAAAAATGGTGAATAATCTTGACATGCCGTTTTTGGCATCCCGGCTTTTTGGTGTTCCTCATATGCTTGCCTCGACAAAGCTTGATGTCATTTTGAATGCTCTTGCACCACGCCTTTTTGAGGGAGAAAAGTTTGCCGTGAGAGCATTTGGACAAGGGGATACAGAAGCTTTCAGACCCCCTGAAACTTATGTAGTACAAAACAATATTGCTATACTACCAGTTCATGGCACGCTTGTGCGCCGCGGTGCATGGCTTGGGGCTTTATCGGGATTAACCTCTTATGAAGGTTTGGGGGCTTCTTTTCGTGAAGCCATTGCACAACCTGATGTTCGCGCTGTTTTACTTGATATTGACAGCGGCGGTGGAGAAGCCGGCGGTGTGTTTGATTTGGTTGAAGAGTTTCAAGCACTCTCAAAAAAATATAACAAACCCATTTGGGCGCATGCCAATGAGTTTGCCTGTTCTGCAGCTTATGCCATTGCCTGTTCTGCTTCTCAAATATGGGTTGCTCGCACGGATGTTGTAGGCTCGATTGGGGTTGTTTGCGCCCATCTTGACCAATCCCGTGCAGATGAAAAACACGGACATAAATGGACCTTTGTCTTTGAAGGGGACCATAAAGTTCATGGCAACCCTCATGAACCCTTGAGCGATACAGCACAGATAAAAATGCAAGCCGATTGCGCCCTGCACTACGAGATGTTTGTCGATTTGGTGGCGCAAAACAGACGCTTAAATGCTGCTGCAATTCGCGGCACAAAAGCAGAAACTTTTATAGGCACCCAAGCGATCACGCTTGGATTAGCAGATGTGCAAGGCACCCTTGCGCAAGCTTTGGAAGCCTTAACGGATTCCATATCACAAAACCCAACATCAACAACAAAAGAAGGACAAAACACATGGCACGTACACAATACCGCGCTGAAGAAGAGGATGACGAAAAAATTGTCGACATCATCAATGACGAGGAAGAGGACGAAGACGATAGTGACATCGACAAAAACGCCGAAATCTTTGACGACGAAGAAAACGAAGATGAGGACGAAGACAATGAGGACAATGAAAACAAGCGCGAAGATATGAAAGCCGTGCTTGAAAAAGAAAGAAAGCGCGCAA
>NZ_JAQISY010000091.1:0-1871 GCF_028618465.1 Bartonella sp. MM73XJBT
AAATTCGATACAGCTAAACCAATAGCCGCCGCTTGTCTGGCTTCTTTGCGAACATCCTCAACTGCATAATTTAATGTTTCAAACTTCATATCTGTATAGGCTTTGGACTCATTAACACCATTGCTTACTATATCATTCACACGATCATCCGTATATTTCTTCGCATCATCAAGAACGATCTTCATCTGTTGGTCCGTGTAATCATGCAATTGACCTCCATTAACTGCTTCTTTCGAACCACTTTCTATACGACCATCACCTACATTCTCTATCAATACTGGATCACTCTCATTACCACCAACCAACGTGATTTTATTCGTCTTCTTGCCATCTTCTCCTTTATCATACTTAACCACATCATTCGTAAACGTATTTTCAATCGCTTGTACTTGTTGATCTATATTCTCTACACGCTCCTCAACAGCTTCAACTTTCTTATTCGTCTCCCAAAGTTGGCCTCCATTAACAACTTCCTTCGAGCCTTCCGATACATCTCCATCCGCTACATGCGTAATCTTACTATCAACCCCATTGTGACGACCATCATAACTCCCTAATTCTTCATTCCAATTTAAGCCGTTCGACGATACATTCTGCGCTACATTATTAATACGATCATTCATACCAGAGAGACTTCCATTAACTCCTTCAAACGCACCAGCTACGTTATCATAGCTCTTACTATCATCAGAACTTCCATCGCTCTTAAACTGCCTTACTTGGAACTGAGGACCTGTCCATTGACCATTCTCATACTTCGCTCCACCTCCTAAATACAGCGCTAACGTCTGATCCAGCTGATAAAGTTGGTTACCGGTGATCGCTTCTGTCGAACCTGCCGAAATGTCCCCGTCAACAAGGTGGCTAAGCTTACTATTATGCTTACCATCTCCTTTGCCATGAACTGCTACAAACGCTTTCTCATCATCACTCCACAACAATGCATTCTGCGCTATGTTGTCTGAAAGATCATGTTGAAGCTTCGTGAAAGAATTATTAACACCAGCAAAGGCGGCTGCAACATTATCATAAATCGTCTCCTCAGAACTTCCATCTTCTTTGAAGCTCACTATCTTAAAGCTTGGTGCTGTCCATGTGTCATTTTCATAACTTGCACCACCTCCCAAATAACTCGCTAACCTCTGATGCAATGAATAAAGTTGAGAGCCATTTACCGCTTCTGTCGATACATCTGAAAGCTTTCCTGCCTTCACACCTGTGAGGGTCCGTGCTGCATGATCAACATTTGCAAAAGTAACTTCTGTGCCGCTCTTTTCACCTCCAACCGCAATGACACGTGTCTCCTCATCTTGCTTAACAAGACTGTCTCCTACAACTTTTGTAATCTCATTCTTAAGCTCTTTATGGATATTCGTAAATGAACTTCCTACACCAGCAAAGGCTTTCACTACATCATCATAGCTCTTCTCTTCAACTTTGCTACCATCTTCACTGATAGTGTTAACCTTAAAGCTTGGAGCACTCCATTTTCCTTCCTTATAGCCAGCACCACCACCTAAATAGCTCGCAAGCGTATTACTCATCGAATAAAGCTGTGCGCCATTCACTGCTTCTGTCGAGTCTTCTGTAAGCAATCCTGCTTTTACCCCTAAAAGGCTCCGCGCCGCATCTCCACTATTGGCAATGTTAATGCTGGTACCGCCCTTTTCCGCTCCTATCTTGATAACCTTGCTCTCTGCATCTTGCTTAACAAGACTGTCTCCTACAACTTTCGTAATCTCATTCTTAAGCTCTTTATGGATATTCGTAAAAGATGTACCAACTCCTTCAAACGCAGCAGAGACACTTTCATAGCTTTGCTCTTCAACGTCACTCCCATCATCCTTGACTGTTTTTACCTTGAAGCTTGG
>NZ_JAQISY010000092.1:0-1858 GCF_028618465.1 Bartonella sp. MM73XJBT
GTGCATTCAAATGAAATGAAAAGCAGTTATCATTCATAACAGTTCATAAATTTTATGATACGTTTTTATCATTCAAAAATCGCATGCGTTTAGAGAATGGTATGAGTTTTGCTCTTTTTTGAGCGAATCCTTAAAAGGAAAATAATCGTTTAAAATTTTTATAAGCTTATAAGTGTAATTCATTAAGGACACATAAAAGGATTTAAAGACAAAATCGTTTTTAAAGCGCTTACTAAAAATTTAGTAAATGATAGGCAGTCATTATACAAACATATCATCACAACAGTTATGAAATTCAAAACGTTATATCTTATGATGCGAAAATCTTTTAATGACGTATACAAGCAAGCTATCAAAAAATGTTTTAACAGTTATATTTTTAAAGCACTTACTTACAAAATTAATGGCAGCTCTTTTAAGAGAAAAGATAAGCAAGCAAAATTCAAAACCATTGTAAAATCTAAACGCATAGGGTTTTACTAAATTTTTAGTAAAATAATGCTGTTAAAAAAATGCTCTATTCTAAAGTTAACGAACTCAAAATTGAGCCGGCTAATTTTTAAAGAAATTAGGTTTTAATGAAAAGTGAAAATACGCTTATAAGAACCTCTTTAAGGAAACGTTTAAAATTTGAAACTGATGTTTTATAACAGCTATAAACTTAGTTATCATTTGCTCTTAAGAACGTTTCATTTACGAAAAACAAAGATCTAGATTTTACAGCAGAGCAAATAGAGCAAATCTTGAAACCCTTAAATTCTATAAAAACGTTTGTTTATTTGTCTTATGAAAAGCTACTTTTAAAAACCAATGCGTATAAATATAAAAACGGTTTTATGACAGATATTCCCTTAATACGCCTTTGCTTTTGATTGTACTGATAAAGCTACCAAGCGTTTTGATTTTAGAATGTCAGTTATTTGAATTCACTCAGCTCTATTTTGAGCTTAGTATTTTAAAACGTTTTAAAGAGGCATTTTGATTATGTGCTTTATTTCAAATGACTCCCTTTAAATATGAGAGCGTTTTATTGATAGGTTTATAAAAATCAAAAGCGTTTAGAAACTCTCTTATTCAAATGAGTGATTAAGATCATACCCATCATTTATGATCCTTTTGATAAGTTTTCATAAAAACAATAGAACGCTTGCAATATGATACGTTTTGTATATATGCATTTATCACTCCATTGTAGGTGATTATTAAATTATTAGAAACGTTATAAGAAAGCCGCGTCATATTACTTGATACGGCTTTCTTTTTGAATTCTCTCTTTTATGATGCGTTTATAGCTGTAGAAGGCGCCCCCCACGCCGTTCTTTATTCTGTTTCATCAACAATCTTGACAAGGTTATCGCTTTCATAAACCTCATAATTTATAGGAACTTTCCTTACTTTGCTTCTCTTGGTTAATTTCGCATTGCCATAAGCACGACCCCAGACCTTCGTATAGAATAAAACCTTGGCATTGCCAAAAACAGAGCCATAAATTTCAGCACAACCGCCCACCAAAGCACCGCCATAGACCTTGCCATAAATTTGGGCACGACCATTAATAAAGGCATAATTATAAACCTCAGCATAGCTATGAATATGAGCCGAGCCAGCAACAATGGCACGACCATAGACCCTTGCATAACCAAAAACCGTAGCATCATAAGAAACATGCGCATAATCATAAACATGAGCATCAGCAAAAACGCGGGCGCCCCCACTCACATGGGCATACCCATAAACATTGCCATAAACATGAGCATTGCCATAGACACAAGCATGGTCATAAACTTTTGCATATTGAGAGATGAAAGCCTTGCCATAGATTTCACAATTCCCATAGACTTGACCACAGATTTGAGAA
>NZ_JAQISY010000093.1:0-1842 GCF_028618465.1 Bartonella sp. MM73XJBT
CCGCTCTTTATTCTGTTTTATTAACAATCTTTACGATATGATCATTTTCATAAACTTCGCAATTTTTTGGTACCAACTTTACTTTGCTTTGCTTGTTTAATTTGGCATTGCCATAAGCGCGACCCCAGACCTTCGTATAGAATAAAACCTTGGCATTGCCAAAAACAGAGCCATAAATTTCAGCACAACCGCCCACCAAAGCACCGCCATAGACCTTGCCATAAATTTTGGCACGACCATTAATAAAGGCATAATTATAAACCTCAGCATAGCTATGAATATGAGCCGAGCCAGCAACAATGGCACGACCATAGACCCTTGCATAACCAAAAACCGTAGCATCATAAGAAACATGCGCATAATCATAAACATGAGCATTGCCATAGACACAAGCATGGTCATAAACTTTTGCATATTGAGAGATGAAAGCCTTGCCATAGATTTCACAATTCCCATAGACTTGACCACAGATTTGAGAATAATGACGTATTTTTGCATTTTCATAAACACGGGCATGACCATAGGCACAAGCATCATCATAAACCCAAGCATTATAAGAAAGATGCGCATTGTCATAAACATGAGCATTTGCATACACGCGGGCACGATCACAAATATGCGCATTGCCATAAACAAAGCCCATAATAATAGCCTTATCAGAAACCTTAGCGTTTTCATAAATATAGGCAGAATTTAAAACAAGAGCATTATCATAAACCCAGCAATTGCCATCATGAGAGAGATTGCTTTCATTTTCAATAAAGCCACCAAGGTCACCAGCCTTGACATCAGCAAAGTCTCTTAATGCTTTAATACGGTAAAGAATTTTGTTATCGAATACACGCGTTTCATTTGTGAGTGCAAACTTTTTTTGCATAGCACAATTCCTTTATAAAGAGATTAGATTTTTAAATGAGATGTTTAAAGAAGGGCGCCCCCGCGACGCCCGCGCTTATTTAAGCAGCGTCTTTTAATGACTGATCATCATCACAAATATCATGACGAATTTTTGCACGGCTATTTACAACAGCATTGCCATAGATTTGCACGTGATGATCAATATTTGATTTACCATACACATGGGCATCATCATAAATTCTTACAAAGCAACCAACACGCGCCGAGCCAGAAACTTTAGCATTCCCATAGATACTTGAACAATTCTTAATCCAAGCATTACAAAAGACATGGGCATTGTCATAAACATAGGCATCATTAGCAATAGTAGCATTATCACTAATCACGGCATTGCCATAAACTTGCCCACAGACCCTAGCGTTATCATGAATTTTTGCGTTTTCATAAATATGAGCGCTTTTATCAAAAACCAAAGCCTTGCCATTTACGATAGCCTTGCCATAAATCTTTGCACCTCTAAAGATTTTAGCTTCATTATAGATTTTAGCATTCTCATAAACAGTTGCATTCAAAAGAACCGCGGCATTATCATATACCCAGCAATTGCCATCATGAGAGAGGTTGCTTTCATTTTCGATAAAGCCCCCGAGGTCCCCCGCCTTTACATCATCAAAATCCCTTAAAGCACGTATACGGTGTAAAGTAATCCCATCAAAAGTGAAACTTTCATTGGTAAATTCATATTTTTTTGCAGGCTCTTGTTTATTATTAGATGCGGTTTCATTTGAAATAGAAGAAATAACGGAGGTGTTTTTTGCTATATTTGTCATAACTAAATCCTTGATGTTAATATTGTTTTCAATTGACAGCCCATAAAGGCGCCGGGTGTTGTTCCTGCTTTTTATCAGACACTCAGTAAAACGATAACAATGACACATTTAGCTTTGCGCTTGCTTATTCTTACAGGGGTTCGTACACGTCCTT
>NZ_JAQISY010000094.1:0-1820 GCF_028618465.1 Bartonella sp. MM73XJBT
CTTGATGCAAGCCAAATTCTAAGCATTGTTGATGAGGGAGATGATGCCATCCAAATCTTTCGTATAAATCCTTCTGAAAAGAGTTGTGAAGACATTTCCGAACAGATTGCAGAAGCATATGTAAAAGAAAATATCGACCATCTCTATGAGGAGAGGGAAGTTCATTACTTTATACGTGAAAGTGATATCTACAATGAAATTTTAGAAGAGATCGCAGAAGAAAAATATGAAGATGAAATGTACGGTACTTATGAACAACAGCACCGTTTGCGTCCTTGTGATGTGCTTTAAAATTCTGAAGGGCGTTTAAAAAGCGCCCCCCTTTAATCCCCTAAAATGAGGTTTGTAATGGAAAAGCTTATTGCCATTCAGCACAACACAATTAAAAACGAAACTGTTCAAACAGTAAATGCACGTGATCTGCATGCTTTTTTAGAAGTAAAAGCCCGCTTTAATGATTGGATTGTTAACCGTATTAAAGAATGTAATTTTCGAGAAAATCAAGACTTTATAAGTTTTACTAAAAATTTAGTAAAACCCCAAGGTGGGCGCCCAAGCGTAGAATACTACCTCACATTAGATATGGCTAAGCACCTTTCGATGATAGAGCGTAATGACAAAGGGCATGAAGCCAGAGAGTATTTTATAGAATGTGAACGGCGTGCAAAGCAAGCAGTAACACCACAAATCGATTATTCAAGTCCAAAAGCTATGATTGGATTTTTGAATTATTTGCAAGGTCAAATAGATCAAAAAGACACCATCATTGAAGATTTAACACCAAAAGCCATGGCACTTGAAAGTTTACAGCGTCATAATGGGCTCTTTGGTCTTACAGAAGCCGCGAAAATCCTCGAAATGCAACCAAAACAATTCATTCAATTCTTACAGCAAAAAAGTTGGGTTTATAGACGTGCAGCAGGTGGAAATTTACTCCCTTATCAAGACAAAATCCAAAAGCAACTTATGGACTGTCCAACTATCACACTTCAAACCGCCTGCGGAATAGAAAAAGTCATTCCTTGCGCAAAAATCACAGCAAAAGGAATTGGTGTGCTGTCTCAAGAACTTAAAAGACAAAGCATGCATTAAGAGGCTGTCACTATGGAAAAGAAATACGAACGACTAATCTTATAGTATCTCTATAAGCCGTTTCTAACCAAACCAAACAACTTTTAACACATGCGTGATTCACGCCACGGGGGAATTGCGCTTTAAATGGAGGAAATCAAGATGAGTGAAATAAGTACCACACAAACGGAATTAGTGGAAAAAAGGAACGATTGCGAAGTCAAACAAACTGCTATGGAACGTATTTTAAACAGAGCCTTAGAAAATGACGTCGATATGGACCGCTTAGAGCGCCTTATCGCATTACGAGAAAAGGAAATAGAACGACAAAATTATCAAAGTTTCGTCTCTGATCTTTCCGCTATGCAAATCAAATATCAAAAAATCCAAAAAAACTCTATTAATACCCATACCAAGAGTACATATGCAACGCTTGATCAGTATATTGACGCAGTAAAGGATACTCTTGCAAAATACCAATTCGCTTTGTTTTATCGTATTAAAAGTCAAACCACAACAAACGTTACCATAGAAATAACTCTATCTCATCCCTCTGGCAATCAAATCTCAACAGAAGGAACATTCCCGATTGATGGTCAAGGCAGTAAAAATAACATTCAATCTGTTGGTTCCACGATTACTTATGCACGCAGATATCTTTTAGGCATGCTTCTTAATGTGACCAGTGATGAAGATGATACTGATGGCAACACGCTCATAGCAGGTGTCACACCGGAACAAATGAATGA
>NZ_JAQISY010000095.1:0-1800 GCF_028618465.1 Bartonella sp. MM73XJBT
GTGACTGTCATGCCTTTATGGACAAAAGGTTTGCCAGCACTGTTGGTATGTCCATAACCGATTGTCCATACCCCGATGGCGTCTTTATAGGCATTCAAACGCAAGCCTTCCCATTGTTTGATGAGTGCAAGTCCTTCTTGTGATATTTTCCGCATAAATTCCTCCATAAAAAAAGCCCCACACAAGGTGAGGCGTGACTAACATGCTAAAAGTGAATTTTTCTCTGTTTTCTAAAAATAAACGCGATGTGAAATTTTGCTTAAACCATAAGGTGGGGTACCCAAGAGTGGGTGTTTATGCTGGTTTGTGGTGTTTGTGACGAGCGTTGGTGTTGGTGGCTGGCGCTGATGGTTGATGTTTGTGTTGGTGGGTGTGGCTGGTGCATGCTCAGTTTCACAGCGCTTATAAAGTTGTATTGTAGAGTGTCATGGATATGTGAGAATTTGCTATGAAAGGTGATTATCCTCAAGAAACGCTACGGATGTAATTTTTTAAAAGCAGATGCGCCTCTTTCTTATGCTTTTGCCAAAACATGAAATGTTCTGCCTCTCCAGAAAAATCGCTTAAGAGCTTTGGAATTTTTGAGAGGGCTGATGTCTCTGTTTTTAAGATAACAGCTCAGTTTTGCCTTAATAGGGAAGCGGCTTGTGCTGTTTGCCTCTTACAAGCCAAAACAAAAGCTGCATGATAAACGTACTTGCCAACATGCGTTAGTCGAAATGTGGCGCTTTGTTTGCTCCTTATTTGCTACGCATATGGGGGAAAATGTTCAAAAATGATATCATAATGTTAGGACAGATTTGTATTCAGAGATCCTTTTCTTATGTAATGAAACGGAGACGGTTTTTCCTTCTGCTTCAACGAGGTTTTTATCAAATCTCTCTACAAGAGTTTCATCTTTTTTGTTTACTTTTTCATGTTCTGCCCCCGGATTTGATTTTAGATATTCCCTAAGACGTCTTCTTCCTTGCGTGTGTTTGTAAAAACTCGCTGGAAGATACGGATCTACCTTTTCAGGAGGTAATGTAAGATGGGTTTTGTTTAATACACCGTCGATGTTCTCCTTGTGCATTCTTGTTAATTTCTCAGATTCAGTGTGAAGCTTTTTGGCAAGCGCTAAGCTTATTATTCCACATTCAGAAGAGCTGCGTTGAATATCCATCTCCATCTTGGAAAGAGAACATTCAGGCAATTGTTCTTGCACGATGAGTTGTATTCTTATTGCTAGTAATAAGGGTATCTCATTCTGGAGAGTTGCGGGTTCGAAAGCTATCAAGGATGTCTTGTTCTCGATGGTTCTTTGATCAAGTACCGCAAAATGGATTCCCCTATCGGTTGTGTTTACTATATATCTCGAAGATTGAACTCCGTTAGCCATTGCTTCTTTTATGGAGGAAACAAGCCCTTCAGATGTCGTAATAAGTTTAAGATTTAATCCTTGATATTTACGGTTTGCCTTCTCTATGAGAGCCGGCATCATTTTAATGTCTGTATTGGCATAATGGTAATTGCCCTTGAGCCATTTTCCATTCACAATGTCATCTTCTAAGCCTGCAATAATATCTTTTAACTCTTCACGACTGAATGGGATTTTTCGTTCTTTTTCAACGTTGAGTTGTTCTAAATCTTCCGGAAGACTTGCTAATGCTTCATCTGCACTCTCACTTTCTGGTGTTGCTGATGAATTATGGGGGGTGTTTTTTGAAGCTTGCGGTTTCATAATATTTATTCTCCATGCTTGTCATTGGTCTTCAATATTATTTGCTCAATTCCGGCTTAATTATGTTTATTTATTGATTT
>NZ_JAQISY010000096.1:0-1791 GCF_028618465.1 Bartonella sp. MM73XJBT
ATCATTTGCACTTTTAAACACTGTCATTTGGATTGCCTTTAAAAGATTACACCATAATCTCAAATGATAGCTTTATCGTTTTTAAAAGCCTTGTTTAAAGAAAGTTATGTATATTCATTTTCTTATATTACTTATAGGTTTTGAAGGTTTCTCAAACCCTCAAAATACCTTCAAAAATATACTATGGGTTGAATTTAAGGTTGTGTTGTCGATATAGGTTGTATTATTAAAATAATAACATATTGAAATATAACAACTTTTATTTTTTTGATTGAAAAAAATATATAAGGGGGCGTAAAAGGAACCCTCAAAACCTTCAAAACTCATAACCATAAGAGCCTTGATAGCATTTCTTATGATGATAGCCCCTTTCTTTTGAAAGGCTTTAAGAGATCACATGCTTCTTTCATAAAGCACGTTTTAATCACTCACTAAAATGATCACTTTTGTCAGTTCAATTTACAGACACAAACTGACAAATATACATTTACAGTTGTATTTATTTGTTATGGCTTTTTTAATAAGTTGTATTTTGAAAAAGAGATAAAACTTAACATATTGAAATATAATGTTTTTAATTTTCTCTCATTTGAAAAAAATAATAGAGGATCTAGAAACAACTGACAAGATTGACAAAAGTCTATTAAAAGCGATTTTGCTAATCTCTATAGTTATCAATCTCTCTTTAGATGTTTTCATAACAAGCTACAAATCGCAATTATCCTATTTATCGTTTCTCTTATGAAAATAAAAAATAATGCCATGGCTATAAGAGCTATAAGAATATAACAGCTATAGAGAATATATAAAAACAGCAGGCTTTCATAATTACAACGCAAATGAAAGCATTGGCTACAAAGATAGTCCCTATAAAAGCTATTAAGTTGCAAATGTGTTATAAAAGAAATTAACAGAAATCTTTAAAAACCATTTAGTGAAAAATAGATACATCATAAAACTAAAAATACGCATCATGAGAGCGCTTCTCAATATTATAAATGTATAGATTCAGAAAATAACGCAATCGTTTTATAACGCCTATAATATAGCTTTAAAAGCATATAATACAAAAGAAGCAATTAATAAGCATATGACAAATATATACACATAATGCATTTAAAAAATACAAAAAAAATATCAAAAAAGATAAAATATTAATTGACAATAAATACGTATTTTGTTATATAAATAATCAAGTGATCAAAACACTTGCGAATAGCGGATAGGTTACGAAACAGCCTTTCCCATGCCTTGTAAAATACTGATTGTCTTTTATGCTTTAACAAGCATATAATGATTTATATCGGGTGTAGTTACGCCATACAATACCCTTTTATGGGGAAAGCGTAACAACGGACTATTCGCCGTGTTTTGAGCACCCGATGCCCTTATAGGGTGTCAATTTCAAAACAATTTAACGAATAGGTGTAAAAATGAATTCTATTGTTAATACAGAAAAAAGATCTCCAAAATACGAATTTATTGATGATTGTGAATATATCGATGGTCATTTCTTAACTCGCATTAGAGCCTTAAGAGATTTTGGAGATGTCAAAAAAGGCGATTTAGGTGGCTATATTGAAAATGAAGATAACCTCTCGCATGAGGGCAATTGCTGGGTGTATAATAAAGCCCGTGTCTTTCAAAATGCACGCGTCTTCGGAAATGCTAAAGTAAAAAGCTTTTTTGTAGACGTTTATGGCAATGCACAAATTTATGGAAATGCTATTTTTGAAGGAATGACATTAAAAGACAATGCAAAGCTTTCTGGCAATGCACATGCTAGCAACG
>NZ_JAQISY010000097.1:0-1772 GCF_028618465.1 Bartonella sp. MM73XJBT
AATACAACCTATATCGACAACACAACCTTAAATTCAACCCATAGTATATTTTTGAAGGTATTTTGAGGGTTTGAGAAACCTTCAAAACCTATAGTAAAATGCATCAAAATGATCATTCTGATGTTTTAAAAGCCCATAGTGCATTCGTCTTGAATGATATGTGAAATAAATAGCAAATTTCACTATTCTGTTGTTGATAAGCATGATTTATAAAATTTATTTTAAGCGATTTATGGGTTTTCTGCTGCTTTTGTCTCATTTTGTTATCGCTATTTCTTTTGAATCAATTTAATAGACTTCATTTCGTTTCTTTACGAGTTTTGATCTTGCCATAGCCAATGGAGTTTATCTTAATATGCTTCAATATGTTAAGTCTGATAATAAACAAGTCACTTTACGCTCTCTCTTACAATCTTATCGTGATCAAGCAACTTCAAATGCTGAACAGGGAAAAATTTTTGAAGATTTTGTTAGCAAATATCTTATGCATGACCCCTTGCATTATGGACGATATGAAAAGGTTGAAAGCTATTTTGAATGGGCTAAAGAGCGTAAAGATTGGAATAAAAATGATATCGGCATTGATCTAGTCGCTAAGCTTCGCAATCAAGAAGGGTATGTTGCTATTCAATGTAAATTTTATAAAGCAGATCATCAGATCAATAAAAAGGATATTGATAGCTTTATCGCTGCTTCTGGAAAAGACATCTTTAAATACCGCCTTCTCGTTGATAGCACGGAAAGTGAATTAACTGACAATGTGAATGCAATGATTAAAGGACAAGCGATACCCGTTTATCGTATTGACCTTCGTTATATGGAAAACAGTCGTATAGACTGGCAAATATTTGCAACAAAACAAGAAGTTGTTTTGAAATCAACAAAAGAGCCTCGCCCCCATCAAGAGGAAGCCATCAAGAAAGTTTGTGAAGGCTTAAAAGAAGCAGACCGTGGCAAGCTGATTATGGCATGTGGAACGGGTAAGACGTTCACTAGCCTTAAGAGTGCAGAACAAATAGCAGGAAAAGGCAAGCGTGTATTGTTTTTAGTGCCCTCCCTTGCTTTAGTTTCGCAAACGATACGCGAATGGACAGCAGATGCACAAATTCCCTTGCGTTCCTTTGCCGTGTGTTCTGATACAAAAGTTGGCAAGCGTCGTAAAAACCAAGATGATATTGTTGGCATGGAAACATCAGATCTTGTTCTCCCTGCTACGACGGATGCCAAAGCACTTGCCAAAGAGGCTTGTGAAAGCTTTGCAGAGGCAATGACGGTGATCTTTTCAACCTATCATTCCATTCAAGTGATTTCCGATGCACAAAAAGACTATGGTTTACCCGAATTTGATCTGATCATTTGCGATGAAGCCCATAGAACCACTGGAACTTCATTGGGAAGTGAGGACAATGAATCTGAATTTGTCAAAGTTCACGATAACAGCATTATTCGGGGTAAAAAACGTCTATACATGACAGCAACGCCTCGTATCTTTAGTGAAACTGCCAAAAGGCGTGCTGATGAGATTAATGCCGTTTTGGCGTCCATGGATGATGAGGTGCTTTTTGGCAAACAACTCCATCATTATAGCTTCGCAGAAGCTGTCGAGAATGAACTTTTAACCCCTTACAAGATTGTGGTCTTAGGTATTGATGAAACCTATATCACACCAGCCATACAGGAGATTATTGCCAATGAAAACCGTGAAATTGATTTAGATGATGCGGCAAAAATTATTGGCTGTTATAGAGCTCTGACTAAAATAGATAAGGAAG
>NZ_JAQISY010000098.1:0-1744 GCF_028618465.1 Bartonella sp. MM73XJBT
AGCAAGCTTTTCTGCAAACCACGTGTAGTGACCTGTATTGTTATCTTAAAAGTTTTTCTAACGTTCATGATTAAGCGGATAGAGAGCACACATAATACTTCGTTTTGTTCTTTACATAAAAAACATAATGATATAAGAACCGCCTAGGTACTTGCGCCATCAGGGGAAGGAAGTAAGCATCAAAGACATACCAATACTAAAGGCATATCTATGTGTAAGAAATCTATTTATAAGAAAAACTTTTTGTTATGTACAATTGCTGGAACTTTCATTTTTTCTCATTTAACTCCAACTTATGCAAATACACAAACTCCTAAAATTATTAATGGATTTAAGGTGGACAAGGGAGAGAAAAAGACCTTTAACAATCTTTTTGTCCGTGGAACTGGTCCTATGGGATCTACAACTGATCCTGCAGTATCTGCAACTGACAAAGCAGTTATCACAATTACAGATACGACAATACACACAGAATCAGCTGCTCTTTCTGCATCAAAAGGTGGACAAATTCACGCGAAAGGACTTGAGACAAATTCAATATATAAAGGGTTAGAAACAAAAAACGGTATCATAGAGGTTGAAGATTCAACTATAACCGTCCAAAGAGGGAGTGCTGGTACTGGTATCGTTATTTATGAAACCCTGAAAAGAGATGTAAAAGAGGGTGAAAAGGTTGTAAATAATATTAGTCTTATTAACAGCAAAATTCTTGTTAAAGACGGCGTTGGTATTCGGGGACCTTATGATTCAAAATCTGTCGCTAAAATTTCTCTCAAAAATTCAGAAATTCTTGCCGATGTCTTATTGAGAAATAAAACGAAGCGTAAATGGTATGACGATGATATGCTTCCTGTCTCTCTTACATTAACCGCTGATCATTCGGTACTAGAAGGAAGAGCAAGGACTTTGAAAATAAATACCACAGTTTTTACTCTGAACAATAACAGCAAGTGGTACTTAAAAGTCAGTGAAGAGGATGTAGATACTGATTTTAATACCTATAACTATGATCTCAGTGACATTAAACAGCGTGCGCTGTCTACTGTTTCAGAGCTGTATCTTAATAATAGCTCTATCATATTTCGTGCACCGCATGCTCTAGCAAAGGGGCAGTATCAAACCTTGAGTGTAGGACGAACCGCTGAGGTTTACAAATCAGAAGAAGATATGGTTCCCACTGTGGCAACTGCTTACCATGCAACGGGCCATGCCAATATTTATTTCAATATCGAATGGAGTGACGGTCTACCAAAAGAAAAACAAAAAGCTGACCGTCTTCTCGTTCATGGTAATGTGTCAGGCACCACAACAATCTATATCAAAAATCTTGCCGAAGGTCAGCCATTAAAAACCGAAGATTCCATTCCTTTAAATGAACGTGGTCTCTCACTTGTTCAGGTTTCTGGAAAAGCAGATGAAAATGCCTTCAAACTGGCAAATGGCTACACCACAATGAATAAATTGCCATATAAATATGTCCTCAATGGCTATGGAACAACATCAAGCCGTGGCAAAGCAGCAAGCACGCAAAGCCATTTAGGAGACGTGTCTCAAGAATCAGAAGAAAACACCCTCAAAGACTATACGCACTACGTTATAAAAGAGAACGCGGTTGAGGGAGTAAAAAATGAGAATGAAAGAGATAAAGCAACATCAAGCCATGGCAAAGCAGCAAGCGCACAAAGCCCCTTGAGAGAGAATAAAGATTTCTGGGATTTCCGCCTGCAAAGAGCAACTCTTGATG
>NZ_JAQISY010000099.1:0-1723 GCF_028618465.1 Bartonella sp. MM73XJBT
CATCAAGAGTTGCTCTTTGCAGGCGGAAATCCCAGAAATCTTTATTCTCTCTCAAGGGGCTTTGTGCGCTTGCTGCTTTGCCATGGCTTGATGTTTCCTCATTTTGCATACTGCGTTCAATTTCCACAATCACTCCCCCTAATACAACATGTTTTGTTTTGTTGTTTGCAGCGTTTTCTTCTGATTCTTGAGACACGTCTCCTAAATGGCTTTGCGTGCTTGCTGCTTGGCCACGGCTTGATGTTGTTCCATAGCTATTGAGGACATATTTATATGGCAATTTATTCATTGTGGTGTAGCCATTTGCCAGTTTGAAGGCATTTTCATCTGCTTTTCCAGAAACCTGAACAAGTGAGAGACCACGTTCATTTAAAGGAATGGAATCTTCGGTTTTTAATGGCTGACCTTCGGTAAGATTTTTGACATGGATTGTTGTGGTGCCTGACACATTACCATGGACGAGAAGACGGTCAGCTTTTTGTTTTTCTTTTGGTAGACCGTCACTCCATTCGATATTGAAATAAATATTGGCATGGCCTGTTGCATTATAAACGCTCGTTGTTGCAGGAATTATCTCTTCTTGCGATGTAGGTCTTTCAGTTTGTGGATATTTTCCTACATGTAAGGTTTGATACTGCCCCTTTGCTAGAGCATGCGGCACATTAAACACGATAGAGCTATTGTTAAGATTTAACACTGAAACGACAGATTGAGCTCGTTGCTTAATGTCAAGGAGTTTATATGAAACAGGTTCACCATTATCTTTCCTATCTTCTACCTCGAACTGACTAACTTTTGGGAACCATTTACTCCTATTGGTCAAAGTAAAAATTGTTGTATTTTGGGGAAAGGTTGTGACTTTCCCTTCTATAACTGAAGCATCAGCAGTTAATGTGAGAGTTTTAGGATTCTTATCTTCTCGTATACTCTTATTTTTTAATAACATATCAGAATGAATTTCTGAATTTTTAAGATAAACTTCAGCAATAGCTTTTGAGGAGTAGGGACCAGCGATACCAATACCATCTGTCATAAGAAGTTTTGTATTGGTAAGTATTGCCCTATTGACAACGTTTTCACCTTTTTTCACATAAGAATCTGGAATATGATCAAAGCGGATACCATAGCTTTTATGGTGTCCAGGCACGGTGATAACTGAATCTTCAACATGGATTGTACCATTCGCAATCTCTAAACCACGCGTTCCTGCTTTTCCTACGATTTTCTCAGCGTGAATGCGTCCACCTGTTGATGCAGAAAGCAAGGTACTATCGGACTGCACTATTGATTTTTTAATGGTAATAAAGGCTTTCTCATCAGCGACCACTGCAGTAAATCTACCACGGACAAAAACATCATTAAAGGTTTTTTCTTCTCCTGCCTTATCTGCACGAGCCATAACCATTATAGGAGTTTGTGTATTTGCATAAGTTGGAGTTAAATGAGAAAAAATGAAAGTTCCAGCAATTGTACATAACAAAAAGTTTTTCTTATAAATAGATTTCTTACACATAGATATGCCTTTAGTATTGGTATGTCTTTGATGCTTACTTCCTTCCCCTGATGGCGCAAGTACCTAGGCGGTTCTTATATCATTATGTTTTTTATGTAAAGAACAAAACGAAGTGTTATGTGTGCTCTCTATCCGCTTAATCATGAACGTTAGAAAAACTTTTAAGATAACAATACAGGTCACTACACGTGGTTTGCAGAAAAGCTTGCT